>CBFGOD010000331.1:0-5402 GCA_965650295.1 uncultured Shinella sp.
TGCAGGGTGAGCATGGACATGCCCATCTTGACGATATTTTCGACGCCCTTTGCCACCGTGTTGTCGATGTCGAGCAGCTTCATGTCGAGGAAGACCTTCTTGCCGTCCTTGGCAAGATCGCGGGCGAATTCCAGGCCGCCGGCAAAGACCAGCTGGTAGCCGATCTTGTAGAAGAGGGCGGTGCTGCCCAGCGTCCGCACCACCTTTTCCGCCTCCGCGATGGTCGGTACATCGAGGCCAACGATCAGGCGGTCGCGCGCGGACATGGTCAAAACCCTTTCCAAGATTCCATTGCCGTCCAGTCGCATGTGACGGCGCGGTCCGCAAGCCGGAATGCAAAAAGATTGCCGCCGCCGGCCGGCTGGTCGCCATCGCGGGCAATCGGCTTGCCCATCAGATGACACTTCAGCAGCGTGCCGACGCCGCCATGGCCGACGAAGGCGATGGGTGTTTCGGGATCATGGCCGGCCAGCACCCGTTCGACCGCCGCGACGATGCGGGCCTGCGCATCCGCTGCCCGCTCCCAGCCTTTGAAGCTTTCCTGCGGGTGCGCGAAAAACCAGTTGGCGGCGTCTTCAAAGGCATCGGGCGGCAGGAAGCCGGTGGCGGAACGGTCGTTCTCGCCCATGGCGTGATCGGTCTCGACCGGGAGCCGTCCGGCGGAGAGGATTTCGGCCGTCTCGATGGCCTTGCGTTCGGTGCTTGCGGCAAAGCGGCCGATTTCCTTCGCCCAGCCCGAGGAGGCCGCAAGCAACGCCCGTTCGCGGCCGCGTTCGGAAAGGCCCCAGTCGGGCACCGGCACGGCCGGGTCGATCTGGACCTGCGGATGGGTGATGTAGAGGGCATACATTGCCGAACCTCAATGGGTGCGGCGGTAGGTCCACAGCTGTGCCGGCGGGATGTTGCGCACGACGAAGTCGAGATGGGTGATCTGGTAGCGATCCGGCATGGCGACGACGGGCGAGAGCGGGCCATAGGAGATCTGCACGACCGGGCGTCCCACGGGGATGCGCGACAGCAAATCCTCGATCATCGAGACGCGCATATGCATCGGGAAGTTCAGGAGCGGCACGGCGGAGACGACGCTGTCGAAGGTCGTGTCGCTGATATTGCCGAGCGTCTTGTCGAGATCGAAGGCATCGCCGTTGATGAAATTGACGCGATCGAAACGGGCGACGAGGTGGTTGTAGAAATCCGTCGAGAATTCGATGGAGGTGAGCTTTTCCGGGGCAAGGCCGGTTTCCAGGATCGCCTTGGTGATGACGCCGGTGCCGGGGCCGAGTTCGAGCACGGGAAGGCCGGATTTCACGTCGACGACGCTCGCCATGCGGCGCGCGGTGATGGAGGAGGTGGGGATGATCGAGCCGACGGCCCGCGTGTTGTTCATCCAGCCCTTGAAGAAACGGATTTCGTCGCCGAACTTCTTGCCGAGCCGTTCCTTGACCTTCACGCGCAACGTCATGCCATCCCCCTTCATGGTGCACTCCTGGCCGGCGTCAGGATTCATTCCCATCCGCTTCGTCCGGCCATGGTGACTATGTGACGCGGTTTGCGTCAAAAACAAGTCTGATTGCGCCGCCGCATGCAAGTTTCCCCGACATGCGAAAGCGTCTGCTTAAAAAAGAACCCGCCGGCGGCCGGCGGGTTCCAGAACGGTTTCCCAATGCCGCGCGAACAGTCCTAGACGCGCATCGGCATGAGCACGTAGAGCGCGTCGTCGCCGGCAAGGTCGCGAACCAGCGTCGGCGAACCCGGATCTGCAAGCATGAAGACGGCTTCCGAGCCGGAAAGCTGCGAGGTGATGTCGAGCAGGTATTTCGCGTTGAAACCGATTTCCAGCGGGTCGTTGTCGTAGCCGACGGCCAGTTCTTCCGTAGCACTGCCGGAATCCGGGTTGTTGACCGTCAGCGTCAGTTGTCCCTCGCCGAGCGCCAGCTTCACGGCGCGACCGCGCTCGGAGGAAATGGTGGAGACGCGGTCGACGGCCTGCGCGAAGGACTGGCAGTCGATCTTCAGTTCCTTGTCGTTGTTCGTCGGGATCACGCGCTGGTAATCCGGGAAGGTGCCGTCGATCAGCTTGGAGGTCAGCACGATCGAGCCGATCGTGAAGCGGATCTTGGCGTCGGAGACTTCGACCGTCACCGTCAGGTCGGGGTTGTCGACCAGCTTCTGGAGTTCGCCGACCGTCTTGCGCGGAATGATGATGCCCGGCATGCCCTCGGAGCCCGAGGGAGCCTCGACATCGGCGCGCGCCAAGCGGTGGCCGTCGGTGGCGACGGCGCGCAGCTTCAGCTGGCCGGCGCTTTCGATCGTGTGGATGAAGATGCCGTTGAGATAATACCGGGTCTCTTCGGTGGAGATCGCAAACTGCGTGCGATCGATCAGCATCTTGAGGTCCGTCGCCTTGAGGCGGAACGTGTGCGAGAAGCTGCCGGCGGTGAGATCGGGGAAATCCGACTGCGGCAGGCATTGCAGCGAGAATTTCGAGCGGCCCGAGGCGACCGTCATGGACGCGCCGTCGGCGCTGGTGGCGAGCAACACTTCCGAACCGTCGGAGAGTTTTCGCACGATGTCGTAAAGCAGGTGGGCGGGAACGGTCGTGGCGCCGGCCTGTTCGACCTGCGCCGGCGTCGCCTCGGTGATTTCGAGGTCGAGGTCGGTCGCCTTCATGTCGAGGCTTGCACCATCGGAGCGCAGGAGCACGTTCGAGAGGATCGGGATCGTGTTGCGCCGCTCGACCACGCGGTGAACGTGGTTCAACGACTTCAGAAGATTGGACCGCTCGAGAGTAATGCGCATGAACTGTACCGCTTTCGACCGCTGGCACGCCGGAAGCCGGCGCGGCATTGCCTTGAAACTCCGGCGAGGCCGGAAAGATGGGACGGGCAAAATGGCAGAATTTCCCGCCTCATTGCAAGTGCTAACGGTGCGGGACGCGCGATAGTCAACCGTCGTCTCTTGCGAGGGCACCGGCGCTCGCCCATAAGGGGAGAAATACGCGGCCGTCCAACCGGCCGGAAAGGAACTGGCAATGCGGGACGAAACGGCGGCAGGCGGCACGGGCGAGGGCGGCAAGACATTTCGCCTGCACAATGCCGTCATTCCCGCCCGGCCGCTGGAGCCGGCGCTTTATCTGGTCGCCACCCCCATCGGCAATCTCTCCGACATCACGCTGCGGGCGCTGGAAACCTTGGCCGGCGCCGATGTGCTGGCCTGCGAGGACACCCGTGTCAGCCGCGTGCTGCTCGACCGCTACGGCATCGTCAACCGGCCCTATGCCTATCACGAGCACAATGCCGACGAGGCCGGCCCGCGCCTGATCGCGGCCCTTGAGGCCGGCAAGTCCGTCGCCCTGGTGTCCGATGCCGGCACACCGCTCGTCTCCGATCCCGGCTACCGCCTCGCTTTGCTCGCCATCGAGGCCGGCCATCGCGTCGTGCCGATCCCGGGCGCCTCTGCGCCGTTGGCCGCGCTCGTCGGCTCGGGCCTGCCGAACGACGCCTTCTTCTTCGCCGGCTTCCTTCCGACCAAGGACAAGGCTAAGCGCGACCGTCTTGCCGAACTGGCAGGCGTGCCGGCGACGCTGCTGTTCTTCGAATCGCCGCACCGCATTGCCGCGACCGTTGCCGCCGCTGCCGACGTGCTGGGCGAGGGGCGGGCGGCCTGCGTCAGCCGCGAGCTGACGAAAACCTTCGAGGAATTCCGCCGCGGCACGCTCGGCGAACTCGCCGACCACTATGGCGATGGCCACACCGTGAAGGGCGAGATCGTCTTCGTCATCGGCCCGCCCGGCGAGGCGGCCGCGCCCGAGGCAGAGGATGTTGACCGCCTGCTGACGGCCCTAGTGAAGGACATGTCGGCCGGCAAGGCGGCGACGGAGGCCGCGCGCCAGACGGGCCTGCCGCGCCGCGACCTCTACCAGCGTCTCATCGATCTCAAGGGTGGCGATGCGGAATAAGGCGGCAGACCCCAACCGGCTGAAAGCCTTCCGCCGGGGGCACGTCTCCGAATATCTCGCCGCGCTCTATCTCCTCGCCAAGGGCTACCGCATCCGCGCCATCCGTTATCGCACGAAGCTCGGCGAGATCGACATCATCGCGCGACGCGGCGATCTCGTCGTCTGCGTCGAGGTCAAGGCCCGCCGGGACGTCGACAGCGCCCTCTTCGCCGTCACCGGAACCGCCCAGCACCGCATCCGCGCGGCCAGCGACATCTGGCTCTCCCGCCAGCCGGACGCCCACCGCCTCTCGCTACGGTATGATATCGTCGCGGTCTTGCCCTGGCGGCTTCCAAGGCACTTTATGGACGCGTTTTGAGCAAAGGGAAAATGTAGCGAAACTGACATGAAAGCGTAACGCGCCTGTCACGGCCGCTGCTTAGTGCACCCTCACACCAAGTCCGGTGAAGAGGAGTTCCCATGTACAAGCCGCTTTCCCTCGCAGGTTTCGCACTCGCTTTTTCCGCCACGGCATCGATGGCCGCCACCAACATCACCTGGTGGCACGGCATGGCCGGCCGCAACGGCGAAGTCATCAACGAGGTCGCCAAGAAGTTCAACGACGCCCAGTCGGCCTGCGCGATCACACCGGTTTCCAAGGGCACCTATGAAGAGGCGCTCGCTTCGGGCATCGCGGCCTTTCGTTCGGGCGAACAGCCGAACATCCTGCAGGTTTTCGACGCCGGTGCGGCGACGATCATCAATGCGCCGGGCGCCGTCATTCCGGCCGAAGACCTGATCACGAAGGCCGGCTACACATTCGACCGCGAAGCCTTCATCGAGGGCGTGCGCTACTTCTACGCCGCCCCTGACGGTAAGTTCGTCGGCATGCCGTTCAATTCCTCGGCGCCGATCATGTATGTCAACACCGAAGCCCTCGAAAAGGCCGGTGTGGAAGCCCCGAAAACCTGGGAAGACTTCGAGAAGATCGCTCCGAAGCTCAAGGAAGCCGGCTACCTGCCGCTTGTCCAGTCGCAGCTGACCTGGCAGTTCACCGAAAACTTCTTCTCGCGCCACAACATCCAGTTCGCGACGAACAACAACGGTTACGACTCGGTCGTCGACACCAAGATCAACATGACGGACCCGAACCTCGTCATGATGTTCACCAAGCTCAAGGCCTGGGCTGACGAAGGCTACTTCGGCTATTACGGCGCCGGCTGGAACGACAACCAGAAGCTCTTCGAAGACGGCAAGGCCGCTTTCTGGATCGGTTCTTCGGGTTCGTTCGGCGGCCTCCAGAAGACCGCGCAGAAGCCGTTCTCGGCAACCTTCCTGCCCTATTGGGGCAGCATCCAGGGCGCCGGCACCAATACCTTCATCGGCGGCGCTGCTCTCTTCGCGATGTCCGGCAAGCCGGACGAAGAAAACAAGTGCACGGCCGACTTCTTCCAGTTCCTGACCT
>CBFGOD010000332.1:0-5395 GCA_965650295.1 uncultured Shinella sp.
AAATACGACATGATCATCGCCTCGATGTTCATCACCGAAGAGCGAAAGAAGCAGGTCAACTTCACCGACCCCTACTACCTCGCCGCCATGACCCACGCCGCGCCGAAAAACTCCGGCATCACGGATTTCACCCATGAGGGCATGAAGGGCAAGACGATCGGCGCCCAGGGCGGCACGACGCAGGCAGACTATGCCGCCGCCGTTTATCCCGATGCCGACATCAAGCTCTATCCGACGCAGGACGAGGTCAACCTCGACATGGCGAACGGCCGCCTCGATCTGCAGGTCGGCGACATGATCCCGCTGCTCGACTGGGTCACCAAGAATGACGACGGCAAGGCCTGCTGCGAGCTGATCGGCGAGCCGATCACCGACAAGAAGTTCGTCGGCGAAGGCGTCGGCATCGCGGTGCGCCAGGAAGACAACGATCTTCGCGAAAAGCTGAACGCCGCGCTGAAGGAAATCCGCGAAGACGGCACCTACAAGAAGATCAACGACAAATACTTCTCGATCGATATCTACACGATGAAGTAAGGATCGCGGGGCGGCTTCGGCCGCCCCTTTTCGTTTCCGGCATCACGATCTTGGCCAGGCGTTTCCGGCACTTCCATTCATGCGATAGGCGGTCGAGAAGAACGGCTCGGCCTCGGTGTCCTCTATCGGACTGACGAGAAACGGAAACGGATCGAGCACCCTTCTCGGCCGGAAATCCATGCGCGCCTCGACGCCCGCCGCCAGGAGATCATCGACATAGGACCCCGCGAGTCCGCTGGTGCTAAACCGTTCCCACATATGGCATTTCCCCTTCTTTCAGGGTGCCCAATGCGCCGGGAATCAAATTGGTTCCGAGAAAAAACGCGGCGGTCGATCACATTCTTGACCGCTCAAAGCAGGCTCCGCTTGCCTCTCATTGAGCTGTCATTCTAACTACACGCATGCCGATAAATCGCCTGGAACGCTTTGCCCACAACCTCGACTGGAACCTGCTGCGCACCTTTGTCGTCGTGGTGGAGGAAGGCTCGATCACCCGCGCGGCAAACCGCCTGCTTCTCCAGCAGCCCGCCGTCAGCATGGCTTTGAAGCGGCTGGAACAATCCGTCGGCCACAAGCTGATCGACCGCAGTCCCGGCCGCTTCGAACTCACCGAAGCCGGCGAACGGCTGCATGCGCTTTGCCACGATATTTTTTCCGCCATCGTGCGCCTGCCGGAAGCCATGGAGCCGTCCGGCGAGGATGTGTCGGGCCATATCACCATCCATGCCGTCAGCCATGCCATGAACCCGGCTTGGGACCGGGCGATCGCCGATTTCTTCCGGCTGCATCCGCGCGTCACCGTAGGCGTGACCGTCGAGACGACGACGGATGTCATCCGCTCGGTGGAACGCGGGGTGGCGACGCTCGGCCTGTCCGACGGGATCATTCCAGAGGGTCTGGAGAAGACCCCCTTCTGCTACGAGCGCTATGCCCTCTATTGCGGCCGCGCGCACCGTCTCTTCGGCGTGCTGGATGCCAAGCTGGAGGACCTGCGCGGCGAACCCTATGTCAGCTTCCTCGCCGATGTGCTGGGCGGGCCGCATATGGGACCGGTGACGGCCGTGCGCGCCGTCGGCTCCTTCGGCCAGCAGGTCCGCGCACTTGCCTTCAACGTGGAGGAGGTGCAGCGGCTCGTCGTCGCCAATGCCGGCATCGGCATGCTGCCGGCGCACCTGACCGGGGCGGCGCTCGCTGCCGGCGACCTCTGGCAATTGCCGCCCTATGACGATCTGCCGGTGACGGAGACCTTTCGCATCACCAATCCCGGCTCCGCGCTCAATCCGGCCGAGCGCGCCTTCCTCACGCATATCGCCGATGTACCGCCATGGCGCTGGGGCGAGCCGCATCAATCGAACTGATATCGGCCGTCATTGCTATAAATTTGAAAAATGCCGACGGCTTGCTTAGGCCTATTCCTTCAAGACACTGGAGGGGGCCATGCAGACTTACGACATCGCGATCATCGGCGGCGGCATTGCCGGCATCTCGCTCGCCTATTTCCTGAGCCCCCATCGCTCCGTCGTGGTGCTGGAGCGGGAGGATGCGCTCGGCTATCACAGCACCGGCCGTTCGGCGGCGGAATTTACGCTGCGGGACAATGCGCCGCTGGTGAATGCGCTCGCCCGCGCCAGCCATGCCTTCCTGATGGACCCGCCAGCCGGTTTTGCCGATGTGCCGCTGCTCATCGAACGCGGCAGCATCATCCTCGGCACCGAGGACAAGGCAGCGCTGGTGCGAGAGCGGTTCGAGCAGGCAAAGGCGCTGGGCATCGCCGTCGAATGGCTGGACGAGGCCGCGATGCTGGCCCGCGCGCCCATGCTGAAGCCCTCCTATGCCGCAGCCGCCTACTTCGACCCGGACTATTGGGACATCGAGGTGGATGCCCTGCTGCAGGCCTATGCCCGTCACGCGCGCCGCCACGGTGCGCAGATCCTCGAAAAGCGGCAGCTGACCGGCGCCCGCCGCGTTGGGGATCGATGGCTCCTCGAGACGAACGAAGAGACAATCGCTGCCGGCACGATCGTCAATGCCGCCGGCGGCTGGGCGGATACGGTCGCGGCCCTCTGCGGCGTCACCCCCATGGGCATCGTGCCGCACCGGCGCACCGCCATCACCATCGATCTGCCCGAGGGCATCGACGCCGGCCGCCTGCCCGAGATCAACGAGATCGAAGACACCTTCTACTTCAAGCCGGAGGGCGGCCGCCTGCTCGCCTCACCCGCCGATGCCACGCCCTGCGAGGCGGCCGACGTGCAGCCGGAAGAGCTCGACGTCGCCTATGCCGCCCATTATGTCGAGGAGGCAACGACGCTCAATGTGCGCCGCATCTTCAAGAGCTGGGCCGGCCTGCGCAGCTTTTCCGAGGACCGCCTGCCCGTCATTGGTCCGGCAAAGGATGCCGAAAACTTCTTCTGGCTCGCCGGACAGGGCGGCTATGGCATCCTGACCTCCCCCGCCCTCGGAAGCCTCGCCGCTGCGCTTCTGACGGAAAGCCCCGTGCCGGAACCGCTGGCACGCGAGGGCATCGGGGCCGACACGTTCAGTCCCTTGCGGTTCTCCTGAAACAAGGCACACCCCGAAAACGAAACGGGCGCCTCAAGGGCGCCCGTTCTGGTTTCAAGCTTCCGCTGCCGGCGTACCGGCCGGGCGCGTTGCGCTGCGATCCTTCCAGTAGCGGTTGAGGAACAGCAGGATCGGGCCGCCGATATAGATCGACGAGGTCGTTGCGACGATGACGCCGAACAGCATCGGCCACGCGAACGGCTTGACCGTATCGCCACCCCAGATCGCCATGGGCAGCAGCGAGGCTGCAACGGCGACCGAGGTGAAGATGCATCGCATGACCACCTGGTTGATCGACAGGTCGATCAGTTCCGAGAACGGCATCGTCTTGTACTTGCGCATGTTCTCGCGCATGCGGTCGTACACCACCACCTTGTCGTTGACCGAGTAGCCGATCAGCGTCAGCACGGCGGCGATGGCCGTCAGGTTGAAGTCGATCTGCATCAGCGAGAAGAAGCCGATCATCTTGGTGATATCGAGGATCAGCGTCGCGATGGCGCCCACGGCGAAGTGCCATTCGAAACGCCACCAGATGTAGATCAGGATCGCCAGCATGCCGAGGCCGACGGCGAGGAAGCCGGAGCGGGCAAGCTCGGTGGAAACCGTCGGGCCGACGACTTCCGTGCGCTCGAAGCTCGCATCCGGGATCACTTCGGCAACGCCGTCGCGGATCTTCTGGAGGGCTGCGGTCTGCACCTCTTCGCCACCCGGCTGGCGCTGGACGCGGACGAGCACCGACGTGCCCTGGCCGAACTCCTGCAGCGCCACTTCGCCAAGGTTCAGGCCTTCCATCTTCTCACGCAGCGGCGCGAGGTCGATCGGCGTCTTGGAGGTCGCCTCCACCTGGATACCGCCGACGAAGTCGATGCCGTAGTTGAGACCCGGCGTGAAGAACAGGATGATCGAGCTCGTCGAGATGAAGGCCGACATGGCAATCGCGATGTAGCGGCCGCGCATGAAGGAGAAGGTCGGGATTTCCCAGACCTTGCCGAAGATCGAGTGGATTTCGATCTTCTTCATCTTTCTGAGGATTACGGCCTCGCGCATCAGGAACCGCACGAAGGTGATGGAGGTGAACATCGAGATCGCAAGGCCGATGATCATGGTGATCGCAAAGCCGCGCACCGGACCCGAGCCGAACATGAAGAGCAGGATCATGCCGACCATGGTCGTCATGTTGCCGTCGACGATGGTCGCATAGGCCTTGTTGAAGCCGACATCGAGCGCCTTCATGGCGCCTGCCCCGCCCGCCGTCTCTTCACGGATACGGGCGTTGATGAGGATGTTGGCGTCCACGGCCATACCGATGCCGAGGATGATACCCGCGATACCCGGCAGCGTCAGCGTCGAGCCGAGAATGCCGAGCAGGCCGATCGTCAGGATCGTGTGCAGCACGAGGCCGAGATTGGCGATGATACCCCAGGAGCCATAGAGCACCTGCATCATCACCACGACGGCGGCAAGGCCCGCGAGACCGGTATAGAGGCCCATGCGGATCGAATCGGAGCCGAGGTTCGGGCCGACGGTGCGCTCTTCGATGATGGTGAGCGGCGCCGGCAGGGCACCGGAGCGCAGCAGCGCCGACAGAACGGTCGCTTCCTGCGGGTTGAAGTTGCCGGAGATCTGGCCCTGGCCGCCGATGATCGGCTCGCGGATGACGGGTGCCGTCAGCACCTTGCCATCGAGAACGATGGCGAAAGGCTTGCCGACATTGGCCTGCGTGATTTCCGCGAACTGGCGTGCGCCGGTCGAATCGAAGCTGAACGAGACGATCGGTTCGCTCGTGCGCTGGTCGAAGCCGGCCTTGGCGTCGGCCAGACGGTCGCCGGAGATCGCGACGCGCTCTTCGACGGCATATTTGTTGTTGTCGTTGGCGCCGGGCAGGATGAGCACGCCGCGCGGAGCGACGCTGTTCGGGTCCACGGTCTGGTCGACCATGTGGAAGCTCATCTGCGCGGTCGAGCCGAGCAGCTGGCGCAGGCGCGTCGGGTCCTGAAGGCCCGGCAGCTGCACGAGGATGCGGTCGCCGCCGACGCGCTGGATGAGCGGTTCGGCAACGCCGACCT
Organism: uncultured Shinella sp.; assembly: GCA_965650295.1. Taxonomy (GTDB): domain Bacteria; phylum Pseudomonadota; class Alphaproteobacteria; order Rhizobiales; family Rhizobiaceae; genus Shinella. The sequence goes on from CBFGOD010000332.1 coordinate 5,163, forward strand.
GGTCGACGCGGCGACGGATGATTTCAAGGCTCTGCTCGACGGCGGCCGACATGCGCTCGTTGATGCCGGCTTCGGTCAGCGTGACATTGATCACGAGGTCGGTGTTGGCGACGTCGATATCCGAGGAACCGCCGCCGAAGCCGAGCGTCGAGGTCGGCGCTGCGAGCTTGCGCACCTCCGGCAGCACCTTGTCGAGCGCGGCCTGGTCGGGCAGCGTGACCGTCAGGGTCGTG
>CBFGOD010000333.1:0-5378 GCA_965650295.1 uncultured Shinella sp.
TGTTCGGCGGCTTCGGCGGCAGGCTGCTTGGCGGCCTGATGCTGGGCGGCCTCATCGGCGTGCTGCTCGGCTCCGGTATGGGTGGCGGCATCGGCTTCCTTGGCCTCATCCTGCAGGTGGCGCTGATCGCCGGCCTGTTCTTCTTCCTGCGGCGCATGTTCGCGCAGCGCAATGCGCCCGCCTATGCCGGCAATGGCCAGGCCCGCAGCGCCTATCAGGGCGGCGCCTCCGATTTCGAAATCCCCCGCATCGGCGGCGGCAGCCGGCAGGCACCTGCCCAATCGAAAAACAATGATGAAATCGGTATCCAGCAGGCGGACCTCGAACAGTTCGAAAGCATGCTGAAGGAACTACAGGCGGCCTATGCGGCGGAAGACTTCCGCACGCTGCGTCAGATCACGACGCCGGAAGCCATGTCCTATCTCGCCGAGGAACTGAGCGACAACGCCACCCAGGGCCTGAGGAACGAGGTCAAGGATATCCACCTCGTGCAGGGCGATGTTGCCGAAGCCTGGCGCGAAGGCTCGGATGACTATGCGACCGTGGCGATGCGCTACGAGAGCATCGACGTGATGCGCGACCGCTCGACCGGCCGCCTCGTTTCCGGCGATCCGGACAATCTGACGGAAGCCGTCGAAATCTGGACGTTCCTGCGCCGCGATGGCGGCGAGTGGAAGGTCTCGGCCATCCAGGGTGTCGCGGACGCCTGAATGCAAAAACGGTGCGCAGCCCACGCTGCGCACCGTTTCCGAACGCTCTGAAAAATCAGGCTTAGATCGTAGAGAGTGTCCAGCCGACGATATCGGCGGTCACGCGCGCGAAGGCCGCATCGAGCGCCTTCACGAAAGCCGGGTTGCCCGTACCGCTAACCGGCACCGTCGCGCGGAAAACCTTCTGCGAGCGCACCGTGCCATTGCGGTCATTGAGCAGCTTGGCCGAAATTTCCACCACGGCCGTATCCGCACCCGACGCCTGTACTTCGAAGGACCTGATATCGGTAACGAGCTGATAGTCGATCGCAAGGCCCTGCCCCGGCATGCCGACGCCGCCGAGACGACCGGTGTTCTCGAAGGCCTGGACGAGCTTGGCCTGCACCATCTTGCTCAGGCTGTCGCTCCACTGCGCCTTGGCGAGATACTGGATTTCGGAGGGCGTCGGGCGGATGACGATCTGCTCGCTGTCCAGTGCCTTCAGCGCGGAAGGCTGCGGCACGAGAAGCTGGCGGCTCTTGGCAGACGGACCTTCGACGGAGGACAGCGCAGAGAGGCTGAACGTATCGTTGTTCGCGGCCTTGCTGCCGCACGCGACAAGCGTTGCCGCCAGAACGGCGATCAGGGCAGCGCGCGCCGCCGTTCCGTTCCGCAACAACTCCATACCCGATACCGTCATCTCGTCCTCAAAGCCACAGACTCAATGTCTAGCAGCGGCACAACAACAAGTCACGGCTGCGATACCGGACAAATTCACGTCCGAAACATCCGGATTACCATTGTGGAAATAGAGCCACACCTGCCGCTTGGATCATCTCCGCTTTTCTTCGAATCGCGAAAATGCCCATCTCTTTTATTTCTGCGCAATTCCGGACGCAAAACCGCTACGCACTTTTGCTGGAATTGCTTTAGCGCCGCGTGCGCCCGTCATACTGCTTCACCGTCTCGCCGCCGAACAGCAGACGCTGCGGATCGCGCTCAAAGCCCGAAATCGCGCTGTCGAGGTTCTGGATCGTGCGGCGCGTATCCTGCACCAGCGTTTCCACATCCCGCAGGCCCGAGCCGGAGAAGCGCTGGAGGCCATCGGCGATCGGGCCGATGCGGCCGTTCAGCGTATCGGCAGCCTGCTTGATCGATTGCAGCGTCGCCTTGGCCTCGGCGAAGAGCGATTCGGAATCACCTTCGCCCAGGAAACCGTCAAGCTTGGCGAGCACGCCGTCGACGCGCGTGGAAGCGGCGTTCAGCTTGTTGGTCATCTGCTTCACGTCGGTGATGATCTGGTCGATATCCTCCTGGCGCTCGCCAATGCGATTGGCAACGCCGGTGACCGAGGCGATTGCCTTGCGGGCATCGGCGCTTGCCACCGAGATATTGTCGATCGCGCCTGAGACCTTCTGCGTGTCGACGGCGGCAATCAGCGTGTCGACCTTGTCGAGCGCTGCATTGGCGTTCTTGCCGAACGTATCGAAGGTTTCCGCCGTCTTGCGGAAGCCCTCGACGGTCGTCTTCACGTCACCGGAGGCGGCCGCGATGTCCTTGCTGATCTTGTCGACATTGCCGACGAAATCCTCGACCTTCTTGGGATCGACGGCCTTGATGAGGTCATCGACCGAAGCGAGCGTCGAATCCAGCCGGCCGGAGAGATTGCGGAAGGTTTCCGACAGGCCGCCGACGCTCTTCAGGAACTCGTCGATATTCTTGCCGTTGCGTGCGAGCGAATCGGAAAACTGCTCGGCATTGTTGATGGTCTTGGTCAGCGGCCCGCGCGCATCGGCGACAAAGCCTTGAATGTCGGTGATGGCGGCATCGGCGCGCTTCAGGATCTTGTCGGCGGTCGACAGGATGTTGGTAACGCTCGATTGCTCGGCCTCCAGCACGGCGGCCGTCTCGGTATCGAACGCCTTCTGGAGAATGTTCTCGGCGCCGGCATCGCCACCGGAGAGTTCGATATAGGCCGCACCCGTCAGGCCCTGCACTTCGAGCACGGCCGAGGTCGACTGCTTGACCGGCGCACTCGTCGCGACCTCGGTCATGGCGACCGAAAAGCGCGGATCGTCCGCATCGATGGCAAGGCTGCGCACGGAGCCGACCGGAATGCCGTTGAAGCGCACGGGCGAACCAATGCTCAGACCATTGGCGGAGCCCGGAATGCGGATGGCGAGCTGCGCCATGTCGCCACTACGGCCGTATTGCGACATCCAATAGACGAAGCCGAAGGCGGCGGCCATCACGAGCACGGTGAAGAAACCGACGATGGCGTAATTGGCTTTCGTTTCCATGCTTCAGGCTATCCCGCTCGCAGTTCCTATTCCGGGGCCGCGAGGCTCCCGGACACTTCTTCACGCCTTCCGGACAATGGAGCGCGCGCGTTTGCCCTTGAAATAGGACTGCACCCACGCATCGTCAAAGGCCAGCATGTCCTCGATCGTGCCTTCGACCATGACCCTCTTCTGCCCGAGCACGGCGATGCGGTCGCAGACCGAAAACAGGCTGTCGAGGTCGTGAGTCACCATATACACGGTCAATCCCAGGGTGTCGCGCAGTTTGGCGATCAGCTCATCGAATTCGGCCGCACCGATCGGGTCGAGGCCGGAAGTCGGCTCGTCGAGGAAGACCAGCGCCGGATCGAGTGCCAGCGCGCGTGCCAGCGCCGCGCGCTTGATCATGCCGCCGGACAGCTCGGACGGATATTTGTCGGCGGCTTCCGGGGCGAGGCCCACCAGCTCGATCTTCAGCTTGGCCAGCTCGTCCATCATCGCCTGCGGCAGGTCGAGATATTCGCGCATGGGCACCTGAATGTTTTCCTTCACCGTCAGCGAGGAAAACAGGGCGCCGTGCTGGAAGAGCACGCCAAGCTTCATGTCGAGCGCCAGGCGCTGGGCCTCGCTCGCCTTGTCGAAATCCGTACCGAAGATACGGATATTGCCGGAACGGCGCGGGAGAAGGCGCAGCACCGTGCGCATCAGCACGGATTTGCCGGTGCCCGAGGCGCCGACGAAGCCGAGGATTTCGCCGCGATAGATATCGAGGTTCAGCCGGTCGAGTACGACATTGCTGCCGAAGGCCACGGTCAGATCCTTAACCGAGAGCACGACATCATCCTGTTTTTCGGGAGCCTGATCCATCCGTCTTCCTAGAAATCGATGGCCGCGTAGAACATGGCGAAGAGACCATCGACGAGGATGACGACGAAGATCGACTTCACCACGGCCGCCGTGACGTGACGTCCAAGCGATTCGGCGCTGCCGCCGACCTTCAGCCCCTCCACTGAGGCGACGATACCGATGATCAGCGCCATGAAGGGCGCCTTGATCATGCCGGAGACCACGGTCGAGAGGTCGATCGCTTCGCGCAGACGCGACAGGAACGTGTCGAAGGTGATGCCGGAATAGGCCCAGGCGACGCAGGCCGCGCCGAACAGCGCGGCGAAGTTCGCGATGATGGTGAGCAGCGGCAGTGCGACGGTCAGCGCCACGAGCCGCGGGAAGACGAGCACGCCGACGGGGCTGAGGCCCATGACCTTCAGCGCATCGATCTCCTCACGCATCTTCATCGAACCGATCTCGGCGGTGATGGCGCTGCCGGAGCGCCCGGCGATCATGATCGCAGTCAGGAGCACACCGATTTCGCGCAGCTGCAGAATGCCGACGAGGTCGACGACAAAGACCTCCGCCCCGAAATAGCGCAGCTGGAAGGCGCCCTGCTGGGCGATGATCGCGCCGATCAGGAACGACATCAGCAGGATGATCGGCACGGCGCGCACGCCCATATGGTCGATCTGGTGCACGATCGCCGCCGGTGAAAGCCCGCTCCGGCGTCCAAGCTTCAACTGCGCGCCGCGCACCGCCGAGCCGAGAATGAACATGGCGGCGACCACATCTTCCCACGCGTCCACGATGACGCGGCCGATCGGTGAAAAGATGCGCTCGAACAGCGTCGCGCGCGCGGCTTTGTCTTCCCGCGGTTCGGCAAGCTTTTCAGGCAGCGCGGAAACGAGGTCCGCATAGCGCTCTCCGTCGCCATCCCGCAGATGCACATCGGCACCGCCGGACTGTCGCTCGGTGATGGCGCGGCGCAAGAGCCAGGCACCGGCCGTATCCATCTCCGAGACGCCGCTGAGGTCGACTTCGAGGGCGCCCCCCTTGCCCCCGGCCATCTCCGCCAGGCGCTTGGCGCCCGCAACGGCGGTCGTGTTCACCCAATGGCCGGAAAGGCGCCAGACCTCCCCGCCATTGTCCGGTAGGCTTTCGCTCACGATGTCGGGTGAAGGGCTGGCGGCTGAGGTCAAGTCTCTTGCATCTTCCCGTGCTTGGGGCACAACATGCGCCTGTCTTATCGGCTCGCCGGCCATCTGTCACCGAACGAACCGGCAAAAGCCCGTTTCCGCCTCGAATTTTTCGGGGCCAGCCAGGATCCCGCCCGATGCACCGCAGACTGCGCGCAGCCGCCGAAACCTTCCCGATTGCCGGGGCCTTCACGATTTCCCGCGGTGCCAAGACGACGGCCGAGGTGGTCATCTGTGAAATCGAAGCCTCCGGCCAGGTCGGCCGCGGCGAATGCGTGCCCTATGCCCGCTATGGCGAATCGGTGCCGGGTGTTCTGGCCGCAATCGAGGAGATGCGCGGCGCCGTCGAGGACAGCATCGGCCGCGAGGACCTTGCCCGCATC
>CBFGOD010000334.1:0-5358 GCA_965650295.1 uncultured Shinella sp.
AAAGTAGATTGGGAGAATATCGTGGCTCGACCTGCGCTGAGCTTGCGCCGGCGCGGCTCTATGGTGTGAATCCCGTTGATGGTTCCGCAGAACACCGAATATCTCCAGACAGCCTTCACGGTTTCCGTCGATTATATCCCGGGAACGACGACCGGCATTTCCGCGGCCGACCGTGCAGCGACCGTGGCGGCCCTTGTGAGCCCCGCCACGACGCCGAAGGATTTCGCCCGGCCGGGCCACATTTTTCCCCTGAGCGCTCATCCGCGCGGCGTGCGCGGCCGTCCCGGCCACACTGAAGCTGCTGTGGATCTCGCACGACTTGCCGGCAAAATTCCGTCGGGCGTGATCTGCGAGGTCGCCAATGATGATGGTACGATGGCACGACTGCCCGAATTGATCGCCTTCGCCCAACTCCATGAGCTGCCGCTGGTCAGCATCGAGGATTTGACGGCATATATCGTTGCGCGCGAGGACGCCGCATCGAGCGTTGCCGCATAGCAAACCCGGTTGTCGAACGCGCGAATATATCGCCGAAGAACCGACGGTATATTCGCGTAATGCCATTCCCCCGCGTTGCTTTGGCGTGAGGAGTTCTCCCCAACGCTTGCAGCGGAATTTCATGCCGGAAACAAGAGTTCAACGACCGTTCCCTTGCCCGGGAGCGAGGCAATGCGAGCGTCGCCCCCACTCTGGCGGACGAAGCCATAGACCATGGCAAGACCAAGACCTGCACCACCTTCCGAACCGCGCGTGGTGAAATAGGGCTCGAACGCCTTGTCGACCGCTTCGGCTGACATGCCGATGCCGCTGTCTGTCACGGTGACGCTGACGCCGGCCTCGCTGCGTGTGCAACGGACGAGGATCGTTCCTCCCGTTGGCATGGCCGCAGCTGCGTTGAGGCAAAGATTAAGGATCGATTGCTCGAAGAGCGCCGTGTCGAGCAGCACCGCGGGCAGGTCGTCCGCAATCTCGAAGGCAAGCCGGCATTTTTCGCCAATGGCGATTTCCAGCACATCGGCCATGCCACGCAGCACGGCGCCGATTTCTACCGCCACCGGATGGATCGGCTGCTGACTGCCGATGGAAAGCATGCTTCCGGCGAGGGATCTGCCACGATCGGCTGCCTTGCGAATGCGGGTCAGGTGCCGCTTCTGTCTGTCATTGAAGCCGGTTTCGCGCTCCAGGAGGCCAAGGCTGCCGGTAATGATGCCGATCATGTTGCCGACTTCGTGGCTGACCTGATGGGTCATGCGCATGATGCCGTCGAGGCGCTGGATCTTTGCTGCTTCCGCCTCCTGCCGGTCTCTGTCGGTGATATCGCGCGCCAGCAGCACGATGCCGCCATCCGGTTGGCGCGATAACGATACTTCCGTTACCCGGCCCGCATCGGAGCGGTGGCGCAGGACGGAGCGATCCGTAAGCAGACCGGCCTCGTTTTCGGCCGGCAGGAGTGCCGGATCGATCTCGGGCAGCGGGGTCACGAAGCTGCGGAGCGGCAATTTCCTGGCGGAACCGGACCAGCCGACCAGCTCGATCACGCGCCGGTTCATTGTGATGGGCCGCCCGCGCGGATCGAATAGCGCAATGCCTTCATTCATCGTGCGGAAGGTTGAGCGGATGGTGCGCGCTGCTGCCTCTGCGGTACGCCTGAGCCGCGTGACGCGCTCGACGCTGTCACGGAACGCGCTGAAGGCCTCAAGGAGCCGGACAAGTTCGGTTTCCGTGCCGTCATAGCGCGGCGTGTCCACGTTCTTTCGTCCCTCGGCCAGCGCATTCATGCCGGTCGAGAGAGACACGATACCGCGCGACACGCGCATGACGGAACGGATCGAGAAGACGGCCATGACCAGCACGAGCAGTGAAGCAAAGGCAACGATAATGAGCAAGCGGCTCAGTGCATTCGAGGTTGAGACGAGATCCTCGTTAAGGCCGCGTGCAACCGCTTCGCTCTGGGTTTCCGTCGCATGCGAGAGATCGCGCGAAACGGAATGCAGCCGGGACACGGCGGCACGGATGGCAAACATCTCCAGAAGATACTGCGTCTGTGCCGCGAAGATGCGCTCATAAGGCGCAAGTTCGGCGGCGGAAATCCGAATGTCGGGCGAGGCGCGCTCCAGTCGCGGCATGGTCTCCGAAACATAGCGCCGACGCAGCTCGCCGAGCTGGAAGAGGCTGTCGGAATTCGACGCCGATTGCACGATAGCATTGAGCTGCCGGCGGAAGTCCATATCGGCCATGCCGCTGCCGGTAGCGATTTCGCCGAGTGCTGCGGCGGCTTCGGCCTTGTGCTGTTGGGCTGAATCGGCGTCGCTGGCAAGCGAGGTGGTCTGGGTACGGATCGTTTCAAGCAGCTCGACGATGCGGGCGCTGGCAAAGCCTTTCACTGCCGTCTCGCCGCCTTCCGGTTCCATGGATCGCAGCAGTGCATCGACCTGCGCGACGACGGACCGGCTCTCGCTGGAGACGCGATAGGGTGAGGTTGCATTCATCAGGAAGGGAGCGCTCGAGACGAGGTCGGAAACCTGGCGGGAGACGAGCGAGGCCTTGGCGAGGCTCGAAAAAGCCTGCAGCCCATAGGCTGCCATTTCCTCGCGTGCGCGCTGCAGGCCGAAAACCGCGACAGTCGCAAGGCTGAAGACCAGCAGGCAGATGAAGGTGATCGCAAACGGCAACCGGAAGGCGATGGAGGAGAGGAAAGGGCGGTTGATCAAGGGGCAGGCTCGCCTTCATCCGTGCTGAGCACATACCCCTTGCCGCGCCGCGTCAGGATATGGCGCGGCAGGTCCGGGTTTCGCTCGATCTTGCGACGCAGCCTCAGGACAAGAACATCGACATTGCGGTCGATGTATCGGTCGCTTTCCGCGCCGAGGCGATCGAGGATCTGCGCGCGGCTGACCGGCACATTCGGAGCTTCTGCAAGAATTTCAAGCAGGGCGAATTCGGCGCTGGTCAACGATTTCGTGGAATCGGACAGGCAGATGGCGCGACGGTTCCTGACATCGACCGACCAGTCACCGAGCCTCAACGACGCCGGCTCGTGCTCGCGTTCCGTTTCCCGTTCGGGTTTCAGGTGAGGGATCGTCCGGCGCAGCACGGCCTTGATGCGGGCCGTCAGCTCGATCGGTTCGAAAGGCTTGACGACATAATCGTCCGCTGCCGTCTCGAGGCCGAGTACGCGGTCCGCAGCACTTCCCGCCGCCGTCACCATCACGATGCCGATATTGGTTTGCGCGCGCAAACGCTGCGCAAACGTGCGGCCGGAGGCGCCCGGCAGGTTATGGTCCACGAGCACCAGATGCACCGTTTCCTTCGCCAGCACGCCCGCTGCCGCTTCCGCTGATGGCGCGGTCAGCGGTGTCCAGCCCTCGGCCTCCACGAGATCCGAAATCAGTTCGGCCATGTCAGGATCGTCCTCGACGATCAGAATGCGTATCCACTCGTTCAGCATGCCATTCCTCCCGCCGCCATCATAGGCAGGGCTGCCACAATCTTCAAAGCGGCGTCGCATTATGCGGCCTGTAACATTTGTAACCTTTGTCATCTTTTCACGTTTCGCCGTGCCCGGACTGTAAGAACGGTAACCATTCTTCGATTGCAGAGCACAGCAGATATGACATCCTGACTGCGGAGAGTGGAGCGTTTGCGTTCCAAATGGGAGGAACATCGTGAGAGGCATTACCGCTATCAGCGCGGTCGCAGCCCTGTGGCTTGCGGGCACTACGGCCGGCATGGCCGCGCCGTCGCTCACCGTGCTGTGCGGTGTTGACGAGGCGTGGTGCGCCGCGATGGAGAAGGCCTACGAGGACGAGACCGGCCTCGACGTCTCGATGACCCGCAAAAGCACCGGAGAAATCCTCAACCAAATCCGTGCCGAGAAGGCTGCGCCCACAATCGATGTCTGGTGGGGCGGCACCGGTGATACGCATCTCCAGGCCGGCTCCGAGAACCTGCTCGAAACCTACCAGCCGGCGCATGAGCGTGACATGTTGCCCTGGGCGCAGAACTTCTTTGCCATGTCAGGCGGTCGCTCGGCGGGGATTTATGCCGGCGCGCTCGGTTTTGCCTACAATGCCGATCTGCTGCGCGCGTTGAAACTTCCCGCACCGGCGTGCTGGAAAGACCTGACGGATATAGCCTATCGCGGCCGCATCCGGAGTGGAAATCCAAACTCCTCCGGCACCGCCTTCACGACGCTCGCAACGCTTGTCCAGCTCTTTGGCGAGGATGAAGCCTTCCGGTTTCTGGCTGCGCTCAACCGCAATATCGATGAATATACAACGGCTGGTTCCGCACCCGTCAAGGCGGCGGCGCGCGGAGAGACGCTGATCGGCATCTCCTTCATGCATGATGCGGTAACGCAAAAGCAGGCGGGTTCGCCGCTCGTCATCGTGGCACCCTGCGAGGGTACCGGCTATGAGATCGGCGCCGTCAGCATCGTCAAGGGCGCAAGGCATATCGAGGAAGCCAAACGCTTCGTCGATTTCGTATTGAGCCCCGAGGGACAGCGGACCGGGGGGCTGTCGGGCCAGAACCAGGTCCCGTCGAATGCCATGGCCACGCTGCCGCTCGCGGCGCCCGATATTTCGCTGATCAAGATGGTGGACTACGACTTTGCGACCTTCGGTTCACCCCAAGAGCGAAGTCGGCTGCTCGAAAGGTTCGACGCGGAGATAGCGGCGACGAACTGACCTTCATACCAATCCGCAATTCATGAACGAGCCGCCCGCGGGCAGCCCGAAGGCGACCCCGTGTGTCCGTTCATGGACAAGACCAAACCAGGCAACAGGAGGCTGCCCCGATGAAAATGAAGACCCTTTCCCTTATGCTCTTCGCCGGAACCGCGCTCGGTGCGCTGCCGGCGCAGGCGGCAGGCGAACTGAACCTCATCTGCTCGGCTGACGTCGTCATCTGCGAACAGATGAAGGGCGATTTCGAAAAGGCGCACAGCGATATCAAGGTGAACATGGTGCGCCTGTCCTCCGGTGAGACCTATGCCAAGGTGCGGGCCGAGGCCCGCAACCCGAAGACCGACATCTGGTGGGCAGGCACGGGCGATCCGCATCTTCAGGCCGCCTCGGAAAACCTGACGCTGGAATACAAGTCGTCGAAGCTCGACGAGCTCAACGACTGGGCCAAGAAGCAGGCCGAAAGCTCGGGTTACAAGACGGTCGGCGTCTATGCCGGCGCGCTCGGCTGGGGCTACAATACGGAAATCTTCAAGTCCAAGGGCTTCAAGGAGCCGGTCTGCTGGGCCGACCTTCTCGCGCCCGAGCTGAAGGGCGAAATCCAGATCGCCAATCCGAATTCGTCGGGCACCGCCTATACGGCGCTCGCCTCCCTCGTGCAGATCATGGGAGA
>CBFGOD010000335.1:0-5337 GCA_965650295.1 uncultured Shinella sp.
GACAGATTATGTCGACAACGAATTGTCGAACCTGATCACCGGCTATGACGAGGATTCGAAGCCGACCGCCGGTTTCCAGCGCGTCATCCAGCGCGCCGTCATTCATGTCCAATCGTCCGGACGCGAGGAAGTGACGGGGGCGAACGTTCTCGTTGCCATCTTCGCCGAGCGCGAGAGCCATGCCGCCTATTTCCTGCAGGAGCAGGAGATGACGCGCTACGACGCCGTCAACTTCATCTCGCACGGCATCGGCAAGCGCCCCGGCTCCTCCGAGGAGCGCAAGGTGCGCGGTTCGGAAGAGTCTGAAAACGAGCAGAAGCAGACGCGCGGCGCAGGCAACGAGCAGGAAGAGCCTGCCAAGAAGCAGGACGCGCTGACCGCCTATTGCGTCAACCTCAACGAGAAGGCCCGCAACGGCAAGATCGACCCGCTGATCGGCCGCCATGCCGAGGTGAACCGCACGATCCAGGTCCTGTGCCGCCGCTCCAAGAACAACCCGCTTTACGTGGGGGATCCGGGCGTGGGCAAGACGGCGATTGCCGAAGGCCTCGCCAAGCGCATCATCGAAGGCAAGGTGCCGGAAGCGCTGGCGGACGCCACGATCTTCTCGCTCGACATGGGCACGCTGCTTGCCGGCACGCGCTATCGCGGCGACTTCGAAGAGCGCCTGAAGCAGGTCGTCAAGGAACTCGAGGACTATCCGGGTGCGGTGCTGTTCATCGACGAGATCCACACGGTCATCGGCGCCGGCGCCACCTCCGGTGGTGCGATGGATGCGTCCAACCTCCTGAAGCCGGCGCTGTCTTCCGGGGCGATCCGTTGCATCGGTTCGACGACCTACAAGGAATACCGCCAGTTCTTCGAGAAGGACCGGGCGCTCGTCCGTCGCTTCCAGAAGATCGACGTCAACGAACCGACCATCGACGACACGATCGAGATCATGAAGGGCCTGAAGCCCTACTTCGAAGAGTATCACAAGCTGAAATACTCCAACGAAGCGATCAAGACCGCCGTCGAATTGTCGGCGCGCTATATCAACGACCGCAAGCTGCCGGACAAGGCGATCGACGTGATCGACGAGACCGGTGCGGCCCAGATGCTGCTGCCTGCCGGCAAGCGCCGCAAGCTGATCACCGAAAAGGAGATCGAGGCGACGATCGCCACCATGGCCCGCATTCCGGCCAAGACCGTGTCCAAGGATGATGAGCAGGTGCTCTCCAACCTGGAGAAGGAACTGCGCTCGGTGGTCTATGGCCAGGATCTGGCGATCGAAGCGCTGGCATCGGCAATCAAGCTTGCCCGGGCTGGTCTTCGCGAACCGAACAAGCCGATCGGCAGCTACCTCTTCTCCGGCCCCACGGGCGTCGGCAAGACGGAAGTCGCCAAGCAGCTTGCAAGCTCGCTCGGCGTGGAACTGCTGCGCTTCGACATGTCGGAATATATGGAGCGACATACGGTCTCGCGTCTGCTCGGTGCACCTCCCGGCTATGTCGGCTTCGACCAGGGCGGTCTTTTGACCGATGGCGTCGACCAGCATCCGCATTGCGTGCTGCTGCTCGACGAAATCGAGAAGGCGCATCCAGACCTCTACAACATCCTGTTGCAGGTCATGGATCACGGCTCGCTGACCGACCATAACGGCAAGAAGATTGACTTCCGCAACGTCATCCTGATCATGACGACCAATGCGGGCGCATCCGACATGGCCAAGGCCGCCATCGGCTTCGGCTCGTCGAAGCGCGAGGGCGAGGACATGGAGGCGATCAACCGCCTGTTCACGCCGGAATTCCGCAACCGTCTCGATGCGATCATCCCGTTCGGCTCGCTGCCGACGCCGGTCATCCATCAGGTCGTGCAGAAGTTCGTCATGCAGCTGGAAACCCAGCTTGCCGAACGCAACGTCACCTTCGACCTCCAGCAGGATGCGATCGCCTGGCTGGCCGAGAAGGGCTACGACGAGAAGATGGGTGCCCGCCCGCTGGCGCGCGTCATCCAGGAAAACATCAAGAAGAAGCTCGCCGACGAAATCCTCTTCGGCAAGCTCAAGAAGGGCGGCGTCGTGCGCGTCTCCGTGGGTCCGAAGGAAGACGGTTCGAAGGGCCTGATTCTCGACGCCGTGCCGGAAACCGCGCCGATCAAGCCGAAGGCCGAAGTCGAAGAGGCTGCCGCCAAGAAGGCCAAGCCGCGCAAGGCCAAGGAAACCGTTGCCGCCGAAGCGGCACCCGCCAAGGCCAAGTCGTCCAAGAAGGCGGCGGAAGCCAAGGCTCCGGAACCGAAGGACGAGGCGCCGCGCAAATCGTCAAGCGCGGTTCCGAAGGTGCCGCGCAAGAAATAACGGCTTTACAAATGATACGGGCCGGGCAGGAAACTGCCCGGCCCGTATTGTTGAAGACATGGTGGAACGTCTCCTCCGTCATGGTCGGCCCTCGGGTTAAACCCGAGGATGACCCGACCATCCATGCTCCGGGTGCGGCGGTGGATCCTCGGCTCAAGGCCGAGGATGACGACAGTGGGTCGGGCGCTGTTGGCGATCACATAGGACCGGCTTGGCAGGGTAGCCATCCCGCTTCGTTTTTCTGCAAGAGAATGGAATGACCGTCCCGCCAGATCACCACTCCCAGACACACTGGTTCCTTGTCGGCATGCGCGGGCTGTTCAGCCTGCCGGCGATCATCCTCATGCTCTCCTTCGTCGGCTTCGCCGCCTTCACGGCGGAGGCGAAGATCCCGGTTGGGCAGGTGATGTTCATGACCGGCATGGTCTGGGCGTTGCCGGCAAAAGTCATCCTCGTCGGCTCCATGCTGTCGGGGGCGCATATCGCGACGGCGTTTCTGGCCGTAACGCTCTCCTCCGTGCGCATGATGCCGATGGTGGCCGCGCTGATCCCGGAAATCCGTGACCGCCGCACGCCGACCTGGCTCCTGCTCATCGTTTCGCATTTCGTCGCCATCACCGCCTGGGTCTTCGCCATGGAGAGGGTGCGCGACGTGCCGCGCCACGGACGCGTGGCCTTTTTCGCCGGTTTCGGCATGACGCTGACCACGGTCAATATACTCCTCGTCGGCCTGGTCTATGGCGCGGTCTCGGAGTTTCCACCCATCGTCTCCGGCTGCCTGTTCTTCCTGACGCCGGTCTATTTCCTCACGTCGATCTGGATTTCCGCGCGCCATCGCGTGATCACCTGGGCGCTCGGCATCGGCCTTGCGCTAGGCTATGTCTTTGCGGTGATTGCGCCCGAATATGACATCCTGCTGACCGGCATCATCGGCGGCACGCTCGCCTGGTGGGGCGAGCGGATGTTGCGGCAGAGGGAGGCGCAGCGATGAGCTTCGAAGGTCCCTGGCCCTATATCTACATCGCCATTGCCGGCTGGCTCGCCACCGATTTCTGGCGCTGGTCCGGCGTGATCGCGGGCAACCGGATCGATGAAAAATCCGAGATGCTGAACTGGGTGCGGGCGGTTGCCACGGCGCTGGTGGCGGCCGTCATCGCCAAGCTGATCTTCTTTCCGACGGGAACGCTGGAGAGCTCGCCGCTCTGGCTGCGGCTTGGCGCGGTGCTGGCCGGTGCGCTCTTTTTCTTCTTCGGCGGCCGTTTCCGCCAGATTCTAGGCATTGCCGCGGCCATTGCCTTCCTGGCCGCGGGGCTTGCGATAATGGGCGCTTAGAGCGCGCCGAGGCCGAGGCTCTGGCGAAGATCGAAGCCGCCGGCGACGGGATAGCGGACATTGCCGATCTTCCACGCGCCGCCGTTCTTCACGAAATCGATCTCGACTGTCTTCGTCGTGCCGAAATTCGTCATTTCGGCGCGTACGACGGCGTCCTTGTCGCTCTCCGACACGAGCGCGACCACGGCCGAAACCTTGTCGAAATCCTGCGCGTCGATGAAGAAATCGAAGCCCGGATGGTTTTCGCCCGACAGCTGCTCGGCGACATCGGCCAGATAGGGCACGTTCTGCGGGCCGTTGCCGTCATTGGCATAGGACGCATAGACCTTCTCGATGATCTGCTCCGGCCGCTCGGCTGCGAAGACGGGAAAGGCCGGCAGGGCCGCGGCCAGCGCGATGCTGGCGAGGCCGAGCAGGACGGTGCGGCGGGTGAGGGCGGCCGTCATGCCAGCGCCTGGCGCAGCTTTTCGGCATTGGCCGCAAGCACGCCCTGGTCTTCCATCGTGCCGGTATGCGGCTTGAGCGGCAGGCCCTCGACGCGCGGGATGATGTGGAAATGCAGGTGATAGACGGTCTGGCCAGCGGCGGGCTCGTTGAACTGGATGACCGTCACGCCATCGGCTTCGAAGGCCTGCTTGGCGGCGATTGCGATCTTCTGCACGACCGGCAGCAGCCGCGCCAAAGTTTCCGGGTCGGCGTCAAGGATGTTGCGCGACGGGGTTTTGGGGATGACGAGCGTATGGCCGTTCGCCTGCGGCATGACATCCATGAAGGCGAATGTGTGCTCGTCTTCATAGACACGGTGCGAGGGGATTTCGCCGCGCAGGATCTTTGCGAAAATGTTGTTGCTATCGTAGCTCATGCTCGTCTCCCGGTCTTATTCTGTCTCGTTGTTGTGGTCGCCGCGGCGGAAGGGGCCGTGCTCGGCGAGATAGTCGCCCATCATCTCCACGTCCTTGCGCTCGCGCTCGAGATAATCGGCGACGGCGCGGCGCAGGCCCGCATGGGTGATGTAGTGGGCGGAATGGGTTGTTGTCGGCAGGTAGCCGCGGGCCAGCTTGTGCTCGCCCTGTGCGCCGGCTTCGACGCGCTTGAGGCCCCTGGCGATCGCGAAATCGATGGCCTGATGGTAGCAGACATCGAAATGCAGGAAGGGATGATCCTCGATGCAGCCCCAGTGGCGGCCGTAGAGCGTGTCGCCGCCGATGAAGTTGATCGCGCCGGCAATATAGCGGCCGTCGCGTCTGGCCATGACGAGCAGGATGTCGTCGGCCATGCGTTCGCCGATCAGGCTGTAGAAGTCCCGGTTGAGATAGGGCCGACCCCATTTGCGGCTGCCGGTATCCATGTAGAAGGTGAAGAACTGGTCCCAGATCGCCTCGGTCAGGTCCTTGCCGGTCAGCCATTCGATCGTAATGCCGTGTTCCAGTGCGGCCCGGCGCTCCTTCTTCAGCGCCTTGCGTTTGCGCGACGCCAGCGTTTCGAGAAAGGCATCGTAGGAGCCGTAGCCGTCATTGACGAAATGGAACTGCTGGTCGGTGCGGTGCAGATAGCCTGCCGCCTCGAAGACCGGGATTTCCGCCTCCGGCACGAAGGTGACATGGGCGGAGGAGACGCCGTGGCGCTTGGCGAGTTCCTTCAGGCCGCCGGCAAGCGCTGCCTGCGTCTTG
>CBFGOD010000336.1:0-5281 GCA_965650295.1 uncultured Shinella sp.
ACCAGGATGAGGAGCAGGATGGTGGCGACGGCAGCCGAGACCGGCCAGTCGCGGTTTGCGTTGAATTCGTTCCACAGCGTCTTGCCGATCATCAGTGTCTGCGATCCGCCGAGCAGGTCGGGAATGACGAACTCGCCCACTGCCGGAATGAAGACGAGCATGCAGCCCGCGACGATGCCGGGAATGGAGAGCGGGAACGTCACCTTCCAGAAGGCCGAGATCTGCGGGCAGCCGAGATCCTGCGCCGCCTCGATCAGCGTGTTGTCCATCTTCTCCAGCGCGGAATAGAGCGGCAGGATCATGAAGGGCAGGTAGGAATAGACGATGCCGATATAGATCGCCCAATTGGTGTTCATGATGATCAGCGGCTGGTCGATGACGCCGAGGTTCATCAGGAACTGGTTGAGCAGTCCTTCGGGCTTCAGGATGGCGATCCAGGCATAGACGCGGATGAGGAAGCTCGTCCAGAACGGCAGGATCACCAGCATCAGGAGTGTCGGGCGCAGCGTACGCGGCGCCTGCGCCATGCCATAGGCGATGGGGTAGCCGATCAACAGCGTCACCAGCGTGGAAACGCCAGCGATCCAGATGCTCGACATATAGGCGTTGAAATAGAGCGAATCCTCGGTCAGCCAGATGAAGTTGTCGAAGCTGAACTGACCCATCTTCGTCAGGATACCGGACAGGCCGTCCGACCATGCGAAAGCCGGCTCGTAGGGCGGCTGGGCGATGGCGGTGGTCGACAGCGAGATGCGGAAGACGATGAAGAAGGGGATGAGGAAGAAGAACAGCAGCCAGGCATAGGGAATGATGATGACAAGGCGGCTGAAAATGGCGGAGCCGAGCTTCTTCATCGGGTCAATCCTTCAGCACGACGCCGGCCGTTTCGCCGAAGGAGACCCAGACCTTCTCGTCATAGGCGATCGGATCCTCGACCTCGCGCTGGGCATTCAGCATGGAGGCCTTGACCACCTTGCCGCTGTCGAGCTTGACGTAGAAGACCGTCATGTCGCCGAGATAACCGATATCCCAGATCTCGCCCTGCGCGGCATTGACCGAGGCGTCGGCGGGCGCGGCGCGTGTCACCTTCATTTTTTCCGGGCGGATGGCAAAACCGGCGGCGCTGCCTGGAGCAGGACCGTTCGCGGTTGCGGTGCGCACGGTGAAGCCTTCGGAGACGGCAAGCTCGATCTTGCCGTTGCCGTTTGCCGAAACCTTGCCGTCGAGGATGTTCACGTCGCCGATGAAGTCGGCCACGAAGCGGGAATTCGGCGCTTCATAGATTTCCGCCGGCGTCGCGACCTGGATGACCTTGCCGTGGCTCATTACCGCGATGCGGTCGGCCATGGTCATCGCCTCTTCCTGGTCGTGCGTCACCACGACGAAAGTCAGGCCGAGCTCCTGCTGCAGGTCCATCAGCTCGAACTGGGTTTCCTCGCGCAGCTTCTTGTCGAGCGCGCCGAGCGGCTCATCAAGCAAGAGCACCTTCGGGCGCTTGGCAAGCGAACGGGCCAGCGCCACGCGCTGGCGCTGGCCGCCGGAGAGCTGGTGCGGCTTGCGTTTTGCGAATTTTTCGAGCTTTACGAGCTTGAGCATCTGGGCGACGCGCTCGGCGATCTCGTTTTTCGGCATGCCGTCCTGGCGCAGGCCGAAGCCGATATTGCTCTCGACCGACATGTGCGGGAAGAGCGCGTAGGACTGGAACATCATGTTGACGGGCCGCTTGTAGGGCGGGATGCCGGCAATGTCCTGACCGTCGAGAATGATCTCGCCCGACGTCGGCCGCTCGAAACCGGCCAGCATGCGCAGCAGCGTGGACTTGCCGCAGCCCGAGGCGCCGAGCAGGGCGAAGAACTCGCGGTGATAGATGTTGAGTGTGAGATCATCGACGGCAGTGAAATCGCCGAACTTCTTCGTGACATTGCGGAACGTGATGTACGGTTTTGCGTCCGGGTCCGTCCACGGTGCGAAGGCGCGACGGATGTTGCCGAGAGATTTCATTGCCTGTCCCCATCTCTTATTTTTGGGCAGCTCTTAAGAAAAATGCCCGGAAGAGGCTTCCGGGCAATTTGCTTTCGGCCGGTTACTGGCCGGTCACGATCTTGGTCCAGGTGCGCGTGAACAGGCGCTGCGTCTTCGGGTCCAGCGTGGTGTTGGTGAAGAGCTTCTTCAGCGTCGCGTCATCCGGATAGATCGTCGTATCCTTGACGATCTCTTCCGGCATCACAGCCTGAGCGGCCTTGTTGCCGTTGGCATAGTGGATGTAGGTCGAGGCCTTGGCGATGACTTCCGGACGCATGATGTAGTCGAGGAAGGCGTGCGCCTCTTCGACATGCGGTGCGTCGGCGGGGATCGCCATCTGGTCGAACCACATCTGCGTGCCTTCCTTCGGAATGGCATAGCCGATCTCGACGCCGTTCTTGGCTTCGTCCGCGCGGTCGCGGCCCTGGAAGATATCACCCGACCAGCCGACGGCGATGCAGATGTCGCCATTCGCGAGACCGTTGATGAATTCCGACGAATGGAACTTGCGCACGAAGGGCCGAATCTTCTGAAGGGCTTCTTCAGCCTTGGCGATATCGGCCGGGTCATGGCTGTCGGGGTTGAGACCCAGATAGGCGAGCGTGACCGGAATGATGTCGGTCGGGGAATCCAGCAGGTTGATGCCGCAATCCTTGAGCTTTTCGGCATTGGCCGGATCGAAGATCACATTCCAGCTGTCGATCTGATCGGTGCCGAGCGCTTCCTTGATCTTGGCCTTGTTGTAGCCGATGCCGATCGTGCCCCACATGTAGTTGATCGAATATTCATTGCCCGGGTCGAACGGCTGCATGCGCGTCGCGACCATGTCCCACATGTTCTTCAGGTTGGGCAGCTTGGACTTGTCAAGCTTCTGGTAGACGCCGGCAGAAATCTGGCGCTGCAAGAAGGTGTTGGTCGGCACGACCACGTCATAGCCTGTGCCGCCGGCGAGAAGCTTCGTCTCAAGGATCTCGTTCGAGTCGTAGACGTCGTAGACGACCTTGATGCCGGTTTCCTTGGTGAAGTCGTCGATAATGGAGCTGTCGATATAATCCGACCAGTTGTAGACGTTGACCACCTTTTCCTGCGCAAGCGCACTGCCGGCGCCAAGGATAGCGCCGAGAGCGGCCGTCGCCAAAAGAATACGTCTTATCATTGATTTATCTCCCAGTTTCTTTCGCGGATCTATGAGTTCGTAGGAAGAACAGTCGCCGATTATGGTTGTTTTTCGAGAGGCGACAAGCTGCATTCTACGCAAACAGAGAGCGAATTTTGATATCACATTGTTCCCATTCCTATCAGATTTCAAAACCTATCGGTGACGGAAATCAAGCGGAAATTTACTGGAAGTCGAAAAGACTGAGGCCCGCGACCATTTCATCGAGCCCGAGCGGGCGCGTTACGGGGGGCTCGGCGCGCGCCAGACAGCCCTGCCGCTCGCACAATCGACAGGCCGTGCCGACGGCGACGGTGCCGTCGCGCCGCACCGCCTCGCCATAAACCGTCTCCTCCGCATGAGCGGCATCGCAGCCCAGCAGCAGCGCCGTGCGGCGTACCCGTTCGCCAAACGTGCCCTGCGGCCCTTCCAGCGTGCGTGATACCGTCAGGAAGGCTCCGCCATCGGGCATCTCGACGCGATCGACGAGGATTTGCCCCGGCTGGGAGAAGGCCGCGTGCACGCCGAGCTTCGGACAGCCGCCGCCGAAACGCGCCTGTGGAAAGCCCTGCGCACCGGCCCGGCGAAAACGATGGCCGGCATTGTCGATCTCCAGCATGAAGAAGGGCACGCCCGTCTTGCCTGGCCGCTGCAGCATGGTCAGCCGGTTCGCGGCCTGCTCGAAGGAGACGCCGAAGCGCGAACGCAAAACGTCGACATCGTAACGCACACGCTGCGCCGTCGCGTGGAAGGCCTCGTAGGGCATCATCAGCGCATGGGCGGCGTAACGTGCCAGTTCGAAGCGGGCGATGCGCTTCGCCTCCGCCGTCGAGAAGGCAAGCAGGTCGAGTTCGGCGAAAATTTCGTCCTGAAGCGCCAGTTGCACGGTCTCCATGGCGATCTCGCGCAGCTGATCGAAGGGCGACAGGCGCTCGGAGAGGAAGAGACGCATGGAATGCCGGTCGAAGCGGCGGCGCAGGTTCGGCATGGTGTGGACCGGCAGCGCGCGCACCACGACGCCGTGTTCCTTGCGCAGCCAGCCCTTGAGGGCATTGGCCAGGTCGTCACCGGGCGCCAGCGCCGCATGAAACCGCTCGGCCGCCTCCTCGATCGCCCCAAAATAGTTGGGCCGCCCTTCCAGCTTGTCGCGCACCTCGTCCATCGGCAGCAGCGTGCCGGCAAGCGTGGTGGCATGGCCCTCACGGGCGAGCAGGTCGGCAAGGTCGGTCAGGCGGGCGGCCTGCTCGCGATAGGCGCGGTAGAGCTTGACGATGCCGCTCGCGACATTCGGCGCGGCATCGGCGATTTCCACCAGCTCGTGATCACCCGGCAGTTCGCCTGAGAGCAGCGGATCGGCAAAGACCTCGCGCAGCTGGCGGGCATGGCCGGCACTCTCGCCCTGGAGATCGTCAAGATCGACCTTGTAGACGGAGGCGAGCCGCAACAGCAGCTGCACCGTCAGCGGGCGCTGGTTTCGCTCGATGAGGTTGAGATAGGACGGCGAGATCGACAGACCCTCGGCCATCGCCGTCTGGGTCAGGCCGAGCGTGTTGCGGATGCGCCGGACTTTCGGGCCGGCAAAGATCTTGTTCTCCGCCATATGTCACATCCTTTACACAGATCGCTTGATTGCTGAATTTACAATATTTACTTTTTTACAGATCGGAATTGTCAAAGACAAGACATCATTACCCGATTATCCTGCTGATTTTCCGGTTTTCTCTCGCCCTATTGTGCGCTGCGATGTAAATACTGTCACATGAAATCGGGCAACGACATGACACCAGCCCGATCCCGAGACATCGCATTGGAGGATACTATGACCGATTTTTACAATCTCGTTCCGAGCGCACCCAGAGGCCGTTTCGACGGCATCGAACGCCCCTATACGGCGCAGACGGTCGAGAAGCTGCGCGGCTCGGTCCAGATCCGCCACACGCTGGCTGAAAACGGTGCGAACCGCCTGTGGAAGCTCATTCACGAGGAAGATTTCGTCAACGCGCTCGGCGCGCTCTCGGGCATTCAGGCCATGCAGATGGTCCGCGCCGGCCTGAAGGCGATCTATCTCTCCGGCTGGCAGGTCGCCGCCGATGCCAACACGGC
>CBFGOD010000337.1:0-5246 GCA_965650295.1 uncultured Shinella sp.
GTCGAAGACGATGGGCGCGATGCCGAGGGCGCGCAGGCTTTCGGCCTTCTCCACGGAGCGCGTGGTGCCCGAAACGGTAAAGCCCCCTGTCTTGAAAACCTCGCCGATGGCCTTGCCGGAAAAACCGGCGCCGAGGATCAGGAGGTGTTTCGTCATGGGGTGGCCCTCGCTCTCTTATATTCCGCGCGCACATCCGCGTCCGCGTCGTCGCTCCTTCCTGCCGCAAATTTCGCGAATTCGGAAGCGTCCATCAGCCGGGAAAGCGCCCATGCGGCCATGCCACGCACCACGGGGGACGCATCGTCGGCAAGATGGGTGCATTGGGCGATCAGGCTGCGGTCGCCGGAATTGCCGGCGGCGATCAGCACGTTGCGCACGAAACGGTCGCGGCCGATGCGCTTGACCGGCGAACCGGAGAAATGCGTGCGGAAGCCCGGATCATCGAGGGTGAGGAGATCGGCGAGGGCAGGAGCCTTCAGATCGTCGCGGGCAACAAGCTTCATTTCGGAGGCGCTGGCGGCGAACTTGTTCCACGGGCAGGCGGCCAGGCAGTCGTCGCAGCCATAGATGCGGTTGCCGATCTTTTCACGGATAGCGGGATCGATCGTGCCCTTGTGCTCGATGGTCAGATAGGAGATGCAGCGGCGCGCATCGATCTTGTAGGGCGCGGGGAAGGCGTCGGTCGGGCAGGCATCGAGGCAGGCACGGCAGGAGCCGCAATGGTCGCGCTCGGGCTCGTCCTTATAGAGATCGGCGGTGGTGAAGAGGCTGCCGAGAAAGAGCCAGGAACCGTGTGTGCGGCTGACGAGGTTGGTGTGCTTGCCCTGCCAGCCGAGGCCCGCGGCGGCGGCGAGCGGCTTTTCCATGACGGGCGCGGTATCGACGAAGACTTTGACATCCGCCCCGCCGCGTGAGGCAAAGCGGGTGGCCACTTCCTTCAGCCGGCCCTTGATGATGTCGTGATAGTCACGGTTCTGCGCATAGACGGAGATCGCCGCCCGGTCCGGCATTTCGAGCACGGCCCGCGGGTCGTGCTCCGGCCCGTAGTTCATGGCGAAGACGACGATGGAGCGCACCTCGCTCCACAGCACGCGCGGATCGGCGCGGCGCGCTTCCGTCTCGGCCATCCAGTCCATCGTGCCGTGATAGCCGGCGGCGAGGAAGTCGGCGAGGCGGGCGGGGGCCTGCGGAATGGAGTCAGGCCCGGTGATGCGACAGAGGTCGAAGCCCTTGTCGGCCGCCTCCGCCTTGATGAAATCGGTCAGGCGGCGCCGGATCTTTTCGTCGCCCGACATGGTCGCGTCCTCAGAAGTCGAGATCC
The DNA here is from genome assembly GCA_965650295.1 of uncultured Shinella sp. Taxonomy (GTDB): domain Bacteria; phylum Pseudomonadota; class Alphaproteobacteria; order Rhizobiales; family Rhizobiaceae; genus Shinella. Next base: position 1,322 of record CBFGOD010000337.1, read on the forward strand.
GCGTAGTGCGAGACGGGGGTAACACCGCGCACGCGCTCGGCCAGCAGCGGGCGGAAGGACGGGCGCGACTTCAGCCGCTGATACCAGTCCTTGGCCTGCGGCGCGTCCGCCCAGTTGATCTCGCCCATATAGTCGAGCACCGAAAGACAGGCCGCCGCGGCAAGGTCGGCATAGGAAAGCCGGTCACCGGCGAGATAGGTACGCGAGCCGGCAAGCCAGGAGAGATACTTCATATGCTGGCGGATATTGGCGCGCGAATTGCGCAGGATCTTGCTATCCGGCGGGCCGCCGCCCTGATCTGCCGTCATCTGCAGCTTGAAGATCCGCTCGCGCACCAGCGGGCGCGTCACGTCCTGCTCCATCTTCTGCAGGAACCATTCCGTCAGGCGGCGGATTTCGGCGCGCTGGAAGGGGTCTTCGGCCAGAAGACGGCGGTCGCGCTTCAGAACGCCGTTCGTCTCGTCGAGATATTCCGAGATGATGCTGGCGCCGCAGAGCGCCCGCATGCTGTCATCGACATAGACGGGCAGCGTGCCGGCCGGGTTCAGCGCCAGGAAGTCGCGCCGGTTTTCCCAGGGCTGCTCCTCGGCAAGCTCCGTCTGGAACCCGTATTCCGCGAGAATCAGGCGGACGAAGCGGGAGGCGGCGGACATCGGGTGATGATAGAGTGTGGGCATTCTGGCTGCTTTGCTGATCTTGCGGAAAGGAGCTTTGCCGGGCCTGTCGCTTCGTTGGGAGCTGATTTGGTCGCGGCTGATTTGACGAACCTATAGAAATTTGGTGGTACAAACACAAGCGAATCGGGCTTTTTGCCGTATGTCCGCTTCGTTTCATGCCTTTCTTTCCCTTTTCCCAAGGAACTTTCATGGCAGATCAATCCATCGTCAGCGCCCTCATTCTCGGGCTCATCGAGGGCCTGACCGAATTCATCCCGGTGTCCTCCACCGCTCATATCCTGCTTGCCGGACACTTTCTCGGCTTCAAGTCGCCGGGCAATTCCTTCGCGGTGCTGATCCAGCTTGGCGCGATCCTCGCGATCCTGTCGGTCTACGCCGCCAAGCTGCTGCGCATCGCCTTCGCGCTGCCGTCGAGCCCGCAAGCGCGGCGTTTCGTGATCAGCGTCCTGATCGCCTTCCTGCCGGCGGCCATCATAGGCGCTCTGGCCCATGATTTCATCAAGACGGTGCTGTTCGAAACGCCGATGCTGATCTGCATCGTGCTGATCATCGGCGGCGTCATTCTCTATGTCATCGATCGCATGCCGCTTCAGCCGCGCTATACGGATGCGATGGCGTATCCGCCGTCGCTCGCCTTGAAGATCGGCCTCTGCCAGTGCCTGGCCATGATCCCCGGCACCTCGCGGTCGGGTGCCACGATCGCCGGCGCCCTGTTGATGGGGACCGACAAGCGCTCGGCTGCGGAATTCTCGTTCTTCCTGGCGATGCCCACCATGGTCGGCGCGTTCACGCTCGATCTCTACAAGAACCGCGATGCGCTCTCGTCGGATGACCTCCTGGTCATCGGTGTCGGCTTCATCGCGGCCTTCATTGCGGGCCTCTTCGTCGTGCGCTCGCTGCTCGACTTCGTCTCCCGCCGCGGCTTCACGCTTTTCGCCATCTGGCGCATCGTCGTGGGCACGCTGGGCCTGATCGCCCTTTTGATCTGGGGTTGAAAGACCGGCTTCGGCCGGTCATTTCCGGATTGGCCGAAGCTTACTTGACCGAAGCGGTCGTGCACGGATCGACGCCGTAAGCCGGCGAGCAGCCGTGCTTGCTGGCGGAAACCGTCGAGGGCGCGGCAAAGGACCCGGCCACGATGATCAGAGCCGAAAATCCGAAGAAGATTGCAATTGCCTTGCCCATGGGCGGATAAGCCTCTCGAAGTCTTGAAAAACGCCGCTCTCTGCTTCTCCAGCAAGACGCGACGGGGGCGGTGTTTATTCGCTGGCCCGATGACAAGCAATAACGCGACATGCTGAATCGCACGTAAATGCGGATGCGAATTTTTGAACCGCTGCATAAGTGCAACAGATGGCTCAAAGCGCTTTCGAAAAAGGAAACGGCCGCCGCGGGGAAAGCCCCGCGGCGGCCGTTTTCATATCCGGAAAAGCAGATCAGGCGGTCTTGTCGATCTTCGTGAACTGGCCCTGCTGGCGGTAGCGCACGAGATAGCTCGGCAGGATCGCCTCGACGAGCACGGGCTCGATGCCGATGGCCTCCAGCGTGCGGCCTTCGCTCGTGGCGGCGCCGGAAACGACGTTGTCGGAGCGCAGCAGGGTGACCTGGTCGGCGGTGAGCGGCGGCGTGATGAACGGAACCAGCGAGGCGATAGAGCCGATCAGCGAGGCGATGCCGAAGGGCAGCGGCACGAGCGGGTTCTTGCGGTCGACGACGCGCAGCATGGTCTCGAGACATTGGCGGAAGCTCAGGACCTCGGGGCCGCCGAGTTCGTAGGTGCGGCCGCGTTCGATCGTACCGTCCACCGAGCGGGCGACCGCTTCGGCGACGTCGTTGACATAGACGGGCTGGAATTTGGTGTTGCCGCCGCCGATCAGCGGCAGGACGGGCGCATAGCGCGCCATGGTGGCGAACTTGTTGAAGAAGCCGTCTTCCGGGCCGAACACGATGGAGGGGCGCAGGATCACGGCATCCGGCACGGTGCGCAGCACGGCCGCTTCGCCGCGCGCCTTGGTACGGGCATAGCTGGAGCCGGAGTTTTCATCGGCGCCGATGGCGGAGATGTGCGTAAGCTTCGCTCCGACGGCGCGGGCGGCTTCCGCCACGGCGCGGGCGCCAAAATCCTGCACGGCATCGAAGGTGTTGCGGCCGGCCTCGAACAGCACGCCGACGCAGTTGATGACATGGTCGGAGCCTTCGACGGCACGGTCGACCGACTGGCGGTAGCGCAGGTTCGCCTGGACGAAGGAAATCTGGCCGACGCCGCCGATCGGCTGCAGGAAGCCGGCGAGATCGGGACGGCGCACGGCGACGCGGATGCGGTAGCCGCGCCGTGCCAAGGCACGCACCACATGACGCCCGACGAAGCCCGAGCCGCCGAAGACGGTGACGAGCGGCGGAAGGTTGGACAAGGTCATATGGCTGCTCCTGAAGACCAATATCGGTAGGTAGCGCCTACATAGCCCAAACAACCGGCAAGGTGAAGCGCGGCGAAGCGTCTCTTTTGCCGGTTTTGCAAGCGCTTGCCGGCCGGAGTTTACAAACCCTCGACGACGACCATTTCGGCATCGGCCACTTCCTGGCGGATGGCTGCGGCGATCTGGTATTCCGGCGAGTTGTAACAGTCGACGGCGGCCTGCAGCGAGGGGAACTCGATAATCACGTTGCGGGCGCGCACGCGGCCTTCCAGCTGCGCATAGGCGCCGCCACGGGCGACGAAGTTCGCGCCGTATTTTTCGAAGGCCGGCTTGGCGGCGGCGACGTAGTCCTTGTAGCGCTCGGGGTCACGCACATCGACCTGTGCAATCCAGTAGCCCTTGGGCATGGTTCTCTCCCTCTGGTTATGCTTGAAGCGCGCCGTCCATCTCGGCGAGGATCGCTTTCGTCGCGGCGAGCGGGTCGTCGGCCTTGACGATGGGGCGGGCGACGACGAGGTGGCTGGAGCCGGCCTTCAGTGCGTCGGCCGGCGTCATCACGCGCTTCTGATCGCCGAGTTCGGCGCCGGCGGGGCGGATGCCCGGCGTGACGATGGCCATGTCGGGACCGACGATCTTGCGCACGGCCTTGGCCTCCTCGGCGGAACAGACCACGCCGCCCATGCCGGCGATGCGTGCCTGTTCGGCGCGGCGCAGCACCAGCGTGTGCGGGTCATATTCGTAGCCGGCGTCGATGACGTCCTTGGCATCCATGGAGGTGAGCACGGTCACGCCGAGCAGGCAGAGGTCGGAGCCCTTGGCGGCCGAGACGGC
>CBFGOD010000338.1:0-5204 GCA_965650295.1 uncultured Shinella sp.
CCGCATTCGCGCCTCCGACCTCGCAAAGGTCTACGACACCGGCAAGAACGACGTCTGCGCCATCGGCAAGCTGACCCAGGATGAAAGCCTCGACGCGACGATCCATGTGCCCTCCATGCTGGAGAAGCATTTCGCGATCGTCGGCACGACCGGCGTCGGCAAGTCGACCTCGATCACGCTTCTGCTGCACAAGGCCATCCAGGCCGATCCACGCCTGCGCATCCTGATTCTCGACCCGCACAATGAATTTGCCTCGGCTTTCGGCGACCTTGCGGTCGTGATCGACACCGATACGCTGGACCTGCCGTTCTGGCTGTTCCGGCTGGAAGAATTTGCCGAGGTCATCTTCCGCGGCCGCCCGCCGGTGGCGGAAGAAATGGATATTCTGCGCGACCTGATCCCGGAGGCCAAGCGCGCCTTCCGCGGCTCCAGCGACAACGGCCTGATGCGCCGCGCCAGCGAAAAAAGCTCGGTAACGTCGGATACGCCGGTGCCCTTCCGCATCGCCGACCTGCTGGCGCTCGTCGATGAGCGCATCGGCCGCCTCGAAGGCCGGGCGGAGAAGCCGCATCTGCGTTCGCTCAAGGTCAAGATCATGTCGGCGATCAACGACCCGCGCTACCATTTCATGTTCTCCTCGAACACGATCACCGACACGATCCTCGACACGATCGCCCGCATCTTCCGCATTCCCGGCGAAGGCAAGCCGGTGACGACCTTCCAGCTCGCCGGCATCCCCTCCGAGGTGGTCAATTCCGTCGCTTCGGTTCTCTGCCGTATGGCCTTCGAAATCGGCCTGTGGAGCAATGGCGGCGTGCATATGCTCGTCGTCTGTGAAGAAGCGCACCGCTACGTCCCGGCCGATCCGAAGCTCGGTTTCGTTCCAACCCGCCAGGCCATTGCCCGCATCGCCAAGGAAGGCCGCAAGTACGGCGTTTCGCTCGGCATCATCACGCAGCGTCCCGGCGAACTCGATCCGACGATCCTGTCGCAGTGCTCGACGATCTTCGCGATGCGCCTTGCCAACGATCACGACCAGGAAATCATCCGTTCGGCGATCCCCAACTCCTCCTCCTCGACGACGAGCTTCATCTCCTCGATCGGCAATGGCGAAGCGATCGCTTTCGGCGAAGCCGTCGCGGTGCCGATGCGCATGCGCTTCTCCCGCGTGGAGGCAAGCCGCCTGCCCAAGGCGAACGGCACCGGCGTGAAGATGACGGAAGAGACGCCGCAAAGCGTCGACCTTCGCAACATCGTCGCCCGCATGCGCGCCATTACCGGGCCGGATATTTCGGGCTTCCAGAATTCCTATCTCGCCAACCAGAGCCAGGGCGCCGCATTGCCGACCGGCTATGAGGACGCGCCCTACGAGGACGAGGAAGACTATATCGACACGCTGCAGAACACGGCCCCCGCACCGCGCCCGGCCGCAGCCGCACCGACACCGGACCCCTATCGCCCGGCCGCCGCTGCGCCGCCGACGCACGAACCCTATCGTCCGGACATGCTGCCGGGTGCCGCCGGTGCTTATGACCAGTCCACGCAGGAGCGGTTCGAGGCCATTCGCCGCGAACTGACGACGGATCAGCCGCGCCCTGCCGCCGACCCCTACCGCCAGCCGCCCCGCCCGGCCTTCGGCGAACAGCAGCAGGAAACACCACGGCGCGAAGGCTCCATCCGCGAACAGCTTCTCAAGAAACCGCTCAGCAGCCTCATTCGCCGCTAATTCACCGCGAGAGGATCGATCCGCTGCCAGCTCTCGTCGAGCTGGTTGCGGAACCAGGTCATCTGGCGCTTGGCATATTGCCGGGTCGCGGCCGCACCGCGCTCGATCACATCGGGCTCGCGCATCTCGCCCGCCAGCATCGCCGTAATCTGCGGTACGCCGATCGCCTTCATCACAGGCATGGCCGGCGAGGGGTTTTGCGCAAGCAGCGCTTTCACCTCGTCCACCGCGCCCGCCTTGAGCATCATCTCGAACCGCCGGTCGATGCGCGCGGCCAGCACCGCGCGATCCGGCAGCACGACGATCTTTTCCGCGCGTTCCGGATCAATCACCGCCGGCCCTGAAGCCGACTGGAACGCCGAAATCGACTTACCCGTCGCCTCGATCACCTCGAGCGCCCGCACGATGCGCTGCCCGTCACCAACCATTAGCCGCGCCGCCGTTTCCGGGTCACGTTCCGCAAGCTCCCGGTGCAGCGCCTCGGCGCCCTCGGCCGAAAGGCGCGCCCGAACTCGCTCGCGGATATCCTCGGGAATAACAGGCATATCCGACAGGCCGCCCGTCAGCGCGCGAAAATAAAGGCCGGTGCCGCCGACGAAGACCGGCAGTTTGCCGCGTCCCTTTAGTTCTCCCACAAGCGCGGCCGCCTCGCGCAGCCAGTCGCCGGTGGAATAGGCGGCGCCGGCCGGCACATGGCCGTAGAGGCGGTGTTCGATACCGCCCATATCCTCGGGCTGCGGACGCGCGGTCAGAACATTCAGAGTGTCATAGACCTGCATGCTGTCGGCATTGATCACCACACCGTCGTGCTCGGCCGCCAGCCGCACGGCAAGCGCGGACTTGCCGCTGGCCGTCGGGCCGGTTATCAGGATCGCGTCCCGCTTTCGATCAAGGTTTTCCATCATGGCTTTCGTTGCCACGCTTGTCGCCAATCCGTCAAACCCTGTTCTGACCGTCGCACTCGCCGAAAAGGCCGCCGAGGCCGTCAACGCATCCGGTCTCTACTGGCTCGCCGACGGCATTGCGTGCGACATCGCCCTGCGCGACGACAGCGATCCGGACGAGGCAGACAGCAAAATTCGCGCCCTCATCGGCGGCGCGCCGATCGATCTGTCCGTGCAGAACGCCGAGACGCGCCGCAAGAAGCTTCTGATCGCCGACATGGATTCGACGATGATCGGCCAGGAATGCATCGATGAACTGGCGGCCGAAGTCGGCCTCAAGGACAAGGTCGCGACGATCACCGCCCGCGCCATGAACGGCGAGATCGCCTTCGAGCCAGCGCTTCGCGAGCGTGTCGCCCTGCTGAAGGGCCTGCCGGTCTCCGTCGTCGACGAGGTCATCGAAAAGCGCATCACGCTGACGCCGGGCGGTCGCGAACTCATCGCCACCATGAAGGCCAAGGGCTATTACACCGCCCTCGTCTCCGGCGGCTTTACCGTGTTCACGAGCCGCATCGCCGCCACGCTCGGCTTCGACGAGAACCGCGCCAACCTCCTTCTCGACGCCGACGGCAAGCTGACCGGCGAAGTCGCCGAGCCGATCCTCGGCAAGCAGGCCAAGGTCGACGCGCTGAACGACATCGCCACGCGCCTCGGCATTACCCCCGACGAGGCCATGGCCGTCGGCGACGGTGCCAACGACCTCGGCATGCTGCATCTCTCCGGCGCCGGCGTCGCGCTGCACGCCAAGCCCGCCGTCGCAGCAGAAGCAAAGATCCGCATCGACCACGGCGACCTCACCGCGCTGCTCTACCTGCAGGGCTACCGCAAGTCCGATTTCGTAACGGGCTGAGCAACGCAGAGGCCGCTGAAGCGATGCTCCAGCGGCCTGATTCATTCTTTCCGAAAGTGCCGGCAAGCCCCTGAAGGGGCTCGCACTTTCGCGTCAGTCGATCCGAACCGTGACATAGCGCAATGCACCGGTGCGGTTGGCGATCATCATGAGCGCATTGCGGCGATCTTCCGACTTCAGCTTGTCGACGCGGGTCTTGACCTCCTCGGCTGTGCTCACCGTCTCTTGGCCGATTTCGACGATCACGTCGCCCGGCACGATACCGCGCTCGGCCGCGGCCGAATCCGGCGCGACTTCGGTGATGACGACGCCCTTGACGCTTTCGACGATATCGAAGGTTTTACGCGCATCCGCATCCAGGTCGCCGATCGCCATGCCGAGCACCAGATCGGCCTGGGCGGGCGCGGCCTTTTCGCCGGTCTCGGGCGTCGTGCCCTCGTCCATCGTGCCTTCGTCCTGCGTCACCTCATCGCCGGCATCCGCCTGCTTCTCGCCGTCCTCAAGACGACCAAGCGTGACCTTGACCGTGATCTCCTTGCCGTCGCGCAGCAGCAGAACATCGACCGCCTTGCCGACGGGGCTTTCGGCAACCACGCGCGGCAGGTCGCGCATTTCGTGCACATCCTTGCCGTCGAAGCGGGTGATGACGTCGCCCGTCTGGATCGAGCCGTTGTCGACCGGGCCGCCCTTGATGATGCCGGCCACCAGCGCGCCCTTGGTCTCCTTCATGCCGAGGCTTTCGGCAATGTCGTCGGTGACGGGCTGGATGCGCACACCGAGCCAGCCGCGGCGGGTCTCGCCGAACTCGCGCAGTTGCGTGAAAATGTTCTGCGCCAGTTCCGTCGGCACGGAGAAGCCGATGCCGATCGAGCCGCCCGAGGGCGAGATGATGGCGGTGTTGATACCAATGACCTCGCCATGCATGTTGAACAGCGGACCGCCGGAATTGCCGCGGTTGATGGCGGCATCCGTCTGGATGAAGTTGTCGTAGGGGCCGGCATTGATGTTGCGGCCGCGCGCCGAAATGATGCCGACCGTCACCGAACCGCCAAGGCCGAACGGATTGCCGATCGCCATAACCCAGTCGCCGATGCGCATGGTGCGGGAATCGCCGAAGGGCACGGCCTTCAGGGGCACTTTCGGCTCGACCTTGAGGAGTGCAAGGTCGGTCTTCGGGTCGGTGCCGACGAGCTTTGCCTTCAGCTTGGAGCCGTTGGCGAAGTTCACCTCGATATCGTCGGCGCCCTCGATGACGTGGTTGTTCGTCGCGATGAAGCCCGAGGGGTCGATGACGAAGCCGGAGCCCAGAGAATTGACCGTCTGGCCCTGATTGCCGCCCTCGCCGCCTTCGCCCTTGAAGAATTCGTCGAAGAAGTCTTGGAAGGGGGAACCTTCCGGCACCTGCGGAATGGGCGCCTTGTCGTCGCTCTTGACGTTCTGCGAGGTGGAAATGTTGACGACGGCGTCGAGCAGGCTCTCGGCGAGGTCGGCCACGGATTCCGGGCCGTTGTTCGCCGGCTTCACCTGCGCGGCGGCCGGTACGGCGAGTGGTCCTGCCACCAGCGAGAAAGTAACCGCGAGCGCGAGCGCCGCCTTGGCTACGCTGGACGTCGTCTTCAAGGCCATATCGGGCATCCCCATTCGTTCCGGATCTCATGGCGAGTGTTTGCCCCGGATACGGCAA
>CBFGOD010000339.1:0-5196 GCA_965650295.1 uncultured Shinella sp.
TCTTCCTGCAGGGCGCGCCGGCCACCTACGGCAGCAGCGGCGTCGCCTTCCTGGGGGCTGCCGTGGACAACTACATCCGCGCCTATGACGTGACGACCGGCCGCCAGCTCTGGGAAGGCCGCCTTCCCGCCGGCGGACAGGCGACCCCGATGACCTATACGGCCGGCGACAAGCAATATGTGCTGATCGTCGCGGGCGGCCATGGCTCCGTCGGCACCAAGCCCGGCGATTACGTGATCGCTTATACGCTGCCGTAGCGACGACAAGTCTCGCAAAAGCTGCAACCGCTACAGGTCTCCCTGAACATTTTTCAGGGAGACCTTTTCCGTGAAGATCGATGGCAGCCTCATCTCGGCCTATGCGACGACCAGGCGCACGACCAGCGACAGCGGCGCCTATACCGGCACGGATAGCGGCGCGACCTCCCGCAACATCCCGACCGTCAGCGCCGCCGGCACCGTGCCGTCGGGCCTTGCCAATGCGCTGTGGCTCACCAATGCCAAGCTCGACAAGGCGCAGGACGAGAGCGACAGCCTGATCGCCGAATTCATGGAACTGTCCAAGATGACGCCGGCCGAGCGCCTGCGGAAGGAAATCCTCGACCGCATGGGCCTCGACGAAGCCAGCCTCGCCGCGATGCCGGACGAACAGCGCGAGGCGATCGAGGACGATATCCGCCGCGCCCTCAAGGAACAGCTCGGCATCGACGAAACCCAACATGCCGGCGCCGTGGAAGGGCAAGCCACCGCCGGGCCGGAGGAAGCGGAGGCCTGACCGCCCTCCGCTTCATCTCCCTTACCCAGCCGCGAATTTACGGCCCTACCCTATCGAAACAGTTCCGAATGCGTGCCGGCCCGCGTGAAGACGATGAGATTTTCCTTCTCGTCGAGCGTATAGATCAGGAGGAAGTCGCCGCCGATATGGCACTCGCGGTGATCGGCCCAGTCGCCGGTCAACGCATGGTCCTTCCACTCCGGCGGAAGGGCCACGTCATTTGCGATCAGCAGGATCATCACGGCCTTCAGCCGCACCATGTCATACCGTCCGGAACCATTCAGGCTGTTCCAATCCTTGGCGAACTGCTTCGTATAGTCCGCCTTTCGGGGAAGCGTCGCCCGCTTCGATGCCGCCGGCTTTGCCTTCCCCTCTTTATGCCCCACGTTTGCCGGCCTCGATGGCCTCGATCAGCGTATCGGCTTCACTGAAGCCCTTGCGACGCGCCGCCTTGATTGCCCGCGCCTCCTCGATTGCCTGAACGGTTTCGGCATTGGGCCTGGTCAGCTCGATGGGCAGCGCGTTCTCGCGCGCGATCCGTGTCAGGGTCATGCGCATGACATCCGAGATGGTCAGGCCCAAACTGTCCAGAACCACCGTGGCATCATCCTTCAGCGCAGGGTCGATCCGGACACGCACATATGCATTTGCAGCCATTGCGAAGCTCCTTTGTTGAAGCCTTTGTAGCTCATTTGAGCATCATTTTCAAGTTTCCCCCACCTGCATAGGCAAGAGCCAATCTTTGCGCGATTAAACCGATTGACAATCGCCGCGAAACGGAGAATATCGCGACCATGATCAAGAGCACGCACATCGCCGCAACGTATTTTTGGCTGTTCCGATAGGAGCGGCTGTTTGATCATGTCAACAAGCCGCCATCAGGCGGCTTTGTTGTTTTAAGGGCACCTGATGGCAGAAAACCAAGGAGCCCGAAATGCACAATACCGTCATCAAGCTTGAACCCGCCGCCCTCGAACGACCGCCGATGCTGACCATCCGCGCCGCGCGCCAGGGCGATCTCCAGCAGATCCTCGACATGATCGCTCTGCATGCCGAATGCCATGGCGACACCGCGAAGATTTCCGCCGTCGATCTCGACCGCGACCTGTTCGGCACCAATCCCTGGATCACCGCGCTCGTCGCCGAAGCCGGCGGCCGGCTGATCGGCTACGCGCTGCTCGTGCCCATGTACCGCGCCGCCGAGGGCATGCGCGGCATGGAGCTGCACCAGCTCTTCGTGCGCAAGGACCATCGCGGCCACGGCATCGGTCGCCACCTCGTGTCGCGCGCCCGTGAACATGCCCGCATCGCAGGCTGCGGCTACCTCACCGTCAGCGCCGCCACCGGCAATTTCGGCGCCCACCGTTTCTACGAGCAGATGAATTTCCGCGCCGGTCCCGTTACCGGCATGCGCTACGTCCAGGCCCTGGGCTAAGGCGCCACACGCGAGGAGGATACCGACATGGCGAAGCGACTGGCGATCGTGCTGACCGAGGGTTACGCCGACTGGGAATGCGGGCTCCTGATGGCAACCGCACGCCACGAATGCGGCGCCGAGACGGTTATCCTCACCCCCGGCGGCAGGGACGTCACCTCGCTCGGCGGCGTCGCGATCAAGTCCGCAGGCGCGGCGGAAGATGCCGACCCCGCCCTCTTCGACGTGCTGGTTTTGTGCGGCGGCACGATCTGGCAGAGCGATGACGTGCCCGACCTCTCGGCTCCGGTCGGGCGCTTCATCGAAGCCGGCAAACCTGTTGCCGGCATCTGCGACGCCACGCTGGCGCTCGGCCGCCTCGGCCTTCTCGATACGCGCGCCCATACCGGCAACTATGCCAGCCAGCTGAGCGAGGTCGTGCCGGCCTATCGCGGCGGCGCCCTCTACCGCGACCAGCCGCAGGCCGTGCGCGACAGCGGCGTCATCACCGCTTCGGGTGCCGCACCCGTGACATTCGCACGGGAAATCCTCGACGCCATCGGGCTCGGCTCGCCGGAGCTGTTCGAGTATCTCGACCTATATGGGGATGAGCACCGCGGCTGACGGAACCGGGGATCCCCCGGCGGAAGACTATCGCCTATGAATTGGGAGCGCGTCTCTTGCTCCTTCTCCCCGGCGGGGAGAAGAAGAAAACGGCAACGGAGCACCCATATGCGATAGTCTGCCGCCAATGCTGTGGAGCGGCCGTATAGTGCGGGCGACAGGCTCCCTCAGCCGCGCCGCGCGGCTTCGATTGCGGCGACGTCGATCTTCTTCATCGTCATCATCGCGTCGAAGGCGCGCTTTGCCTCTCCGCCGCCGGCCTTCATGGCGTCCATGAGGACACGCGGGGTGATCTGCCAGGAGATGCCCCACTTGTCCTTGCACCAGCCGCATTCGCTTTCCTGACCGCCATTGCCGACGATCGCGTCCCAGTACCGGTCGGTCTCCGCCTGGTCCTCGGTCGAGATCTGGAAAGAGAAGGCCTCGTTGTGCTTGAAGGTCGGGCCGCCGTTCAGGCCGACGCAGGCCACACCCGCGACCGTGAACTCCACGACGAGCACCTCACCCTCTTTCCCGTCAGGATAATCGCCGGGGGCACGCACGACGGCGCCGACCGCGCTGTCGGGAAAGGTCTTGGCATAAAAGCGGGCAGCCTCTTCGGCATCCTTGTCGAACCACAGGCAGATCGTGTTCTTGGCCATTTCAACGTCCTCTCGTTCTGATTTGCGGGCCGTCGGCGACGCCCCATGGCTTGAAGACGCACGAGGCGACGGCGATCCGACATCGGAATGAAAAATAGTGCGAAAGATTCAGCAGTCGATGGTCGCGTCAAGCCAAAAGCGGACCTGCAACGCCGCTCGTTTGCTGCACATATTGATGGGTATCAATCTCTCCTGCGAAGAGAATCGAACATGGCGTGAGCGCTGGCCGCGACTTTGGGGGACTGCAGCAAAAAGGTTTTCTCCGTCGTCCGGAATTCGTAAGACAGCGCCAAGCCCTCCGGTAATGTCTCCCCGGCGGAGCAGTAGAGCCATGGCCGGCTCGGCGTATCGTAGGCCTGACATCTGGCGAAAAAGCCATCCGGCCGTTCGAGATAAAGGTCATTCTTGCCGCGATAGGTCTTCACTCCGTCGGCCGCCACCGTCATGGGATTCGTCATCATGCTTTCCCGATCCTTCGCAACCCAATCCGTTGTACTCGTGGGAATGGAGACGCTCACATTGACCGCGCTGTCGGGAACGACTCCGTCGAGAATGAGATTGCATGCCATGTCGGCCCATGGATATTCCGGGTGATCCTTTTCGCAGAAGGGGCGCTGGGTTTCTGTTCGCCTGCGCGACGGCATACCATCGAGCATGAAACTGACTTTCTTGAGCGCGACAGGTTCATCGTCCGTATCCGCGCAAAACGCCCGTGCGTGTGAATTGCTCCAGAGTATATAGTGATCGTCGCGGCCTCCCATACCCCACAGGAACAACCCAGGTGCGATGGGGATATCGAGCTCGACGCTTCCAAGACGCGCGGGGTGGAGACCGCTCAGGCAACTTTCTGACGGGGATGCATTTCTCGCCTCGTGGAGCTTCTTCTCCGTCCAGTTCAAGGCAAAGTAGCTGCCGAAACCGAGAAGGAAAACAACGGGCAGCACGAATAACGGACTGAGCAGACGTATGCTGAGCGAACGGCCAGCGATGACGACGGCACTTGCGAGTGCGCCGCTGGTGCCTCCTATCAAGAGAAAGACGACAAGCCCGATCCCAAGCGCCATGCCTGGACCGTCGGCCGTCATCACGCCGTCATATTCAATCTTGCCGAAGATTGCCGCCGCAACCGCCGCCGGAACCAGAAGCCACCAGCGCCACCAGAAGCACAATGCGAAAAATCCGATGGCGAAGGGAGTCAGGAAAAACCAGACGATCGACGAGAAGTGCTGCATGACGGTAGTGGGGCCTAATAAGATTACAACGGGCCATGCTTATACGCGGCAACCTGTGATCGAACCGTGAATGCCTGAAAGGCAATCCTAGGGAAAGCGATCTCTTCAGCGGCGACAATCGAAGCGAACGGCGTGGGTGGCGATTACGCCGGTGAAGCGAAATCTGCTTCGTGTCGGTAGCGGACGCTTCACCTGGCCGAGATCACGCTTGAATACCCAGCAACCGTGACGGATCACGCCGGCACATAAACCAACCGCACCACGTCCCCGCCGATCCGCTCATGGCTCACAAGCCGCAGCGGCGGGCGGGGGCCGGCGAAATAGGGTTGGCCGCGGCCGAGGACCACCGGATGCAGGTAGATGCGGTATTCATCGATCAGGCCGCGTTCGGTGAGGCTCTGCGCCAGGACCGGGCCGGCGACTTCGATCTCGCCCTCGTGTTCGGCTTTGAGCGCGCGGATCGCGGTCTCCAGATCACCGCCGAGCAGCGTGGCGTTCGGGCCGACGGATT
>CBFGOD010000340.1:0-5196 GCA_965650295.1 uncultured Shinella sp.
AGCGAAGTGCAGCTCGCCGACGAGCGCTGGCTGCAGATCAACGAGCGGCGCACCCGCGACGGCGGCCTCGTCTCCGTCGGCACCGACATCACCATGATGAAGCGCCATCAAGTCCGGTTGCGCGAATCCGAGCGCCGCCTGATGGCGACCATCGGCGACCTCTCGGCCTCCCGCGCCAAGCTGGAGCGACAGAAATCGGAGCTGTCCGTCGCCATCGCGAATTACCAGGCAGAGAAGGAACGCGCCGAAGCGGCAAACCGCGCCAAGTCGGAATTTCTTGCCAACATGTCGCATGAGCTGCGCACGCCGCTCAACGCTATCCTCGGCTTCTCCGAAATCCTGCAGAACCAGATGTTCGGCCCGATCGGCTCGGACAAGTACCGCGAATATTCACGCGACATCCACGAAAGCGGCAAACACCTGCTCAACGTGATCAGCGATATCCTCGACATGTCGAAGATCGAGGCCGGTCATATGCGCATCAGCTGTGAGACGATCGATCTTTCGCCGCTGATCGAGGAGACCATGCGCCTCACCATGTTGCAGGCCGAGAAGAAACATATCGAGGTACAGGAAACCTGCCCTGCGCATCTTCTGACCGTCGCGGACCGCCGCGCGATGAAGCAGATCCTGCTGAACCTCTTGTCCAACGCCATGAAATTCACCAACGAAGGCGGCAAGGTGATGGTGCGGGCGCGCAAGGTCGATGGCGCCGTGACGCTGACCATTGCCGATACCGGCATCGGCATTCCTAAATCCGCATTGCAGAAGATCGGCCAGCCCTTCGAGCAGGTGCAGAGCCAATACGCCAAGAGCAAAGGCGGCTCCGGTCTCGGCCTCGCCATTTCGCGCTCCCTGGCACATCTGCATGGTGGGGCGATGCGGATCCGATCCACCGAAGGCCGCGGCACGATCATCTCCGTGCGCATTCCGGACCGGGAACGGCTGGCGGCGTTGCATCTGGCGGCGTGAGGGCGAAAACCCCTCCCTAAATCCCTCCCCACAAGGGGGAGGGACTTAACCTGCGGCTCGCTCATCGGGTAATTTCGCGCGAAGAGCACGCCGCCAGCCTTTCTCCCCCCTTGTGGGGGAGATGCCGGCAGGCAGAGGGGGTCTTCACCCCTTCACCGTCGCCTGCAAGATCTTGCGCACCGCCTTCGAGATCCGCCGGATTTCCGCTTCCAGCGTGCGCAGGTCGGGGCAATCGCCCGCCCGGCAGACGAGATCGACGAGCCCGGCCGGCGCCTCCTTCGGATCGAAGCCGCCATCGACGCACAGCCGCACGATCTGCGAAATCTCCGTATAGAGCGACAGCGCCTTCTCGGCCGTATCGAGATCGTTCGGATCCATCATCGCGTCGCCGAGCATTGCCAAAGCGTCGCTTGTCGGCAGCGCCTTCTCCGGCTGCGGCGCGCCGCGGGCCGGCGCCACCAAGGCAAGGAACTGGGCGATGAACTCGATATCGATCAGCCCGCCCGCGATCAGTTTCAGATCCCAGATGTCCTTCGGCGGCTTTTCCTTGTCGATAAGGTCGCGCATCTCCGCGACATCCTTGGCGACCTTGCCCGTCTCACGCTTGCGGGACAGCACGGTGCGGAAAATGTTGTCCGCCTCCTTCATGAGGCTCCCGTCGCCGCACAATACGCGGGCGCGGGTCAACGCCATGTGTTCCCAGGTCCAGGCCTCCTCGGCCTGATACTTGGCGAAGGAGGTGATGCGGGTCGCGACCGGTCCCTTGTTGCCGGAGGGGCGAAGCCGCATGTCCACTTCATAGAGCACGCCCTCTGCCGTCGGGGCGGACAGTGCCGCGATCAGCCGCTGGGTGATACGGGTGAAGTATTTCATGTTGTCGAGCGGCTTGGCGCCATCCGACTCGAAGGCATCGCTGTCGTGGTCGTAAAGCAGGATCAGGTCGATATCGGAGCCGGCCGTCAGCTCGAAGCTGCCGAGCTTGCCCATGCCGACCAGTGCTACGCGGCCGCCGGGGAACTTGCCATGCGCCGCCTCCACCTCGTCCAGCACCGCCTTCAACGCCGCTGCAACGATGAGATCGGCGACATGGGTGAAGGCGCGGCCGGCCTGCTTGCCGGAGATTGCGCCCGTCAGCAGGCGGATGCCGATGAGGAAGCGCTGTTCTGCCGCGATAATGCGCAGGCGGTCGAGGATTTCCTCATAGTGCCTAGCGCCGGAAACGAAGCCCTCGATGCGTTCGGCAAGATAGGCGCGGGTCGGCAGCTCGGCGAGCAGGCCGGGATCCAGCATGCCGTCGAAGACATGGGGCTTGGCCGCGATCACCTCGGCAAGGCGCGGGGCCGACGACATGATGTTGACGATGAGGGAGAGCAGCGCCGGATTGTTGCCGAGCAGCGAAAACAGCTGGATGCCCGCCGGCAGGCCGGAGATGAAATTGTCGAAACGCAAGAGCGCCTCGTCCGCCCGCTTGCTCTCGCCGAAGACGCGCAGAAGCTGCGGCGTCAGCTCCGTCAGCCGCTCGCGGGCCTCGACAGACTGCGTGGCGCGGTAGCGGCCATAGTGCCAGGTGCGGATGGTGCGGGAAATATCGGCGGGGCGCTCGAAGCCGAGGCGTTTCAGCGTGTCCAGCGTATCGGGATCGTCCTTCTGGCCGGTGAAGACAAGATTGCCGGTTTCGGAGGACAGTTTCGCCTCCTGCTCGAACAGCGCCGCATAACGCCGCTCGACGGTCTTCAGTACCTCTACGAGCTTTGCCGAAAAGCCGGCCGTGTCCTCGAAGCCCATCATGAAGGCGATTCGTTTCAGTTCCGCCTCGGTATCCGGCAGAAGATGGGTCTGCTCGTCGCGCACCATCTGGATGCGGTGCTCGACATCACGCAGGAACCAATAGGCCTCCGTCAGTTCCTCCGCCGTTGCCGGGTCGATCCAGTTGGCTTTCGCGAGTTCCCCGAGCATCGGCTCGGTGGCACGCAGGCGAAGCGCCGGAACGCGGCCGCCGGCGATCAGCTGCTGGGTCTGCACGAAGAATTCGATCTCGCGAATGCCGCCGCGGCCGAGCTTGACGTTGTGCCCCTTCACCGCGATCTCGCCATGGCCCTTGTGCACATGGATTTGCCGCTTGATGGAGTGAATGTCGGCGATCGCCGCATAATCGAGATATTTGCGGAAGACGAAGGGTGTGAGCCCCTTGAGGAAGGCTTCGCCCGCCTTGATATCGCCGGCAACGGGCTTGGCCTTGATGAAGGCCGCGCGCTCCCAGTTCTGCCCGCGGCTCTCGTAATAGAGCATGGCGGAATCGAAGGAGATGGCGAGCGGCGTCGCGCCGGGATCGGGCCTGAGACGCAGGTCCGTGCGGAAGACATACCCATCTGCCGTGCGCTCCTGCATGATGCGGATGAGGCGGCGCACGAGGCGGGAGAAGGTTTCCACCGCCTCGCTCGCATCCACCGCGACCTCGGCCATCGGATCGTAGAAGACGACGAGATCGATATCGGAGGAATAGTTGAGTTCGGCGGCACCGAGCTTGCCCATGCCGAGCACGATGAGGCCGGATTTTTCGCTCGGCCGTGCGGGGTCAGGCAGTTTCAGCTTGCCGCTCTGGTGAGCCGAGAGAAGGAGGTGGTCGATGGCTGCGGAGGTCGCCGCCTCGGCAAGCGCCGTCAGGAGAGCGGTGGTGCGGCGCGCATCAAAAATACGGGCGAGATCGGCGAGCGCGGTGAGGAAGGCGACCTCGCGCTTGGCGATGCGCAGCCGGGTCATCAGAACGCCTTCCGTCACTTCACCGTCCGAAGCCTCCCAGGCCGTGCGGGCGCGGGCGATGGCGGCGTCGATTGCCGGCAGGATCGGCTCCTCCAGCGCGCGAACCAAAAGACGTGGATCGATGCGGGCTGTGTCGCGCAGATAGGGTGACAGCGTGAAGGCGGCGACGATGAAATCCTTGAGCGGGCCGTCCTCGCCGAGAAGCTTTGCGATGGCGGCGTGGTCCTTCGCCCAATCCTTGAGATCGGACAGGACCGACTTGACCTCCGTCTGGCTGAGCGGCCGGATAGGGGAAGCCGTAAGATCGGAAAACCGCGTCGTTTCCGTCACGCTCATGATATCTCCTCGTCCTCAACGAACGAGGTGTATCAGTCCGGGCGGATGGGGAAAACCATCCTGACGGTCAGCCCCCGATTGTTTTCCTGCTCGGGATGGGTGGCATCCAGCTCCAGCCGGCCGTGATGCATTTCCATGACCGCGCCGACAAGCGACAGGCCGAGGCCCGTGCCGGGTTTCGAGCGGCTGGCATCGAGGCGGACGAAGCGCTTCACGACGTCGTCGCGTTTGTCGTCCGGCACGCCGGAACCATTATCTGCGACGGCGAGCACAACGTCGCCGTCGCGGCGCGAAAGCGAGACGCGGATTTCCGGTTCGCCCTCCCCGCCTTCGGCATATTTGATCGCGTTGTCGATGAGATTGCCGAGCGCCTGGCCAACGAGTTC
Source organism: uncultured Shinella sp. (assembly GCA_965650295.1). Taxonomy (GTDB): domain Bacteria; phylum Pseudomonadota; class Alphaproteobacteria; order Rhizobiales; family Rhizobiaceae; genus Shinella. The sequence continues at coordinate 4,455 of CBFGOD010000340.1, forward strand.
GCGGTTGCCCTTGATTTCGATGGCCTCGGCGATCTCGGTAATGAGACGCAGTCCGCCGTCTTCGGCCACGGGCTCGTAGAGTTCGGCACCATCGCGGGCAATGCCGCTGATATCGATGGCGCTCATCTCGGCCGGCGCCTGCCCCGCTTCGACGCGCGAAATCATCAGCAACGCATTGAAGGTGCGGATCAGCTGGTCGGATTCGCCGATCATCTCCTCGAGCGCTGTGCGGTAATCGGCCTTGTCGTCACCGGCAAGGGCGGCTTCCGCCTTGTTGCGCAGGCGCGTCAGGGGCGTCTTGAGGTCATGGGCGATGTTGTCGGAGACCTGCTTCAGGCCCTCGTCGAGCTTTTCGATACGGCCGAGCATTGTGTTCAGCGATTCGGAGAGGCGGTCGAACTCGTCGCCGGAACCGCTGGTCGGCAGGCGCTGCGAGAGATCGCCGGCCATGATGCGCTGGCTGGCGCCGGACATGCGGTCCATGCGTTTCAGTGCATTGCGGCCGATGAGATACCAGATGGCGAGCGCGCCGATGCCCATGACGCCGAGCGCCACCATCAGCGCCTGCCGCACCAGCTTGCGGAAATTTTCGGGCTCGCCGAGATCGCGGCCGACAAGCACGCGCAACCCGTTGGACAGCACCACGACCTGCGCATAGGCCATGGGCCGCTTGTTGCCGCGTGCCTCCTCCTGATAGCGCTGATAAAGGAAGGGCGTTTCAGTCCAGCCTTCCGTATCCAGC
>CBFGOD010000341.1:0-5194 GCA_965650295.1 uncultured Shinella sp.
CGGCGGCCGATTCGCGGCCGGCCTGCGCGCTCGCACGGATCATGACGGAGGCCGTCGGAACCTGCTCGGCCTTGCGGAAATTGCCGCGCTCCGGCATCACGATGTGGACGCGGGCGGCGGCGATGCCGGAAATCTGCTGGATGGTGCGGGCGATTTCGCCTTCAAGTGCCCGGACGCGCGTCACTTCCTGCATGAAGGAGGTGAGACCGAGCGAGCCGACCTTGTCGAAGAGTTCGTAGCCGGCATTCGCGCTGCTCGGCAGACCGCGTTCGGCGAGATAGAGGCGCGCCTTGCCCGTCTGGCCGACCGGGACCTCGATGCTGTCGCCAGCGGTGCCGGTGGTGAAATCGATATTGGCTTCAGCGAGTGCCAGGCTGATCTGGTTCACGTCGGACTTTTCCAGTCCGACATAGAGCGTCTCGTAGGCGGGCTTGTTCACCATGATCCCGGCGGCGAGCACAAGGCCGACCGAAACGATGGCGGCGCCGGCCAGCATCGCAAGCTTCGCCTGCCCCAGCGAAGCCAGGTTCTTGTAGACTTTCGTCAACTGTTCCAACAGATTCATTCTGTTCCCGCACGGACTAGGCGCCTCGCCACCCGGCTAACATGCCGGCACTTACCAGACGCATTTTCAATCTCGTGGGACGGAACCGGCACATTTCCGCACGCGCCGACCTGCCCCATGGAATACGCGGACCTAACTGATCCGGCCTGGAGACTAGATGGCGAAACTTGCGCGAGCATGGCGTTGCCGCACGCGCGAAACAGGCCCTCAAATGCCAAACGGCGCCCCAGAGGCGCCGTTCAAACGTGGAATTGCCGTTTCAGATCAATCAGAAGGCTTCGAAATCACCGACGGCCTTGCCGAGCGGCTGCGAATGGCCGTGGCGCATGCCGTTGCTCAACGCCTTCTGCATATCGGCAAGCTTCACCAGGTTCAGCGCCGTCGTGATGTCGATGATGCAGCTCTCGGGAATGCTTGCGGTGATGGTGTCGATGAATTCGGCGAGCCCGCGCGTCTTCTGGACGGCGAGGTCGATGCCCTGAAGCACCATCATGCGCTCGACGGCGTGCTCGGTGCTGTCACCATGCACGGCCGCGAGCTGCGGCTCGATGCGTTCCATCAAATAGGCGACGTCGTGCAGTTCGGACACGATTCGCATCAGGACATCCGGAAGGGCTTCCTCCATGGCAGTCGCTGCACTCAGATACTCGGCTTGCATGGGTTACCCTTTTTCCCCCGACACCGCCGGTCGATGATCGATCGGCAACGCATATAGATATGGTCTTTCCGCTTCCGCCGGGCCAAATCGCCCGCTCAGAAGAATTCGATCGAGCTTTCGACCGGCTTGGCGACCGGAGCAGGCCGCTGTTCCAGCGCCACCGTCTTCTGCGTCTCGACGCCGGTCAGGGCATATTGCCGGGCCCGGCCGCTCGACGGCCAGTATTCCAGCTTGCGGCCATGCTCTCCGCCCGTGCTTTCGCCGACGAGCTTGATACCTTCATCCATCAGGAACTGGCGGGCGAACATGGCGTTCTGCTCACCGACATTCGAGAAGCGAGCGATGGTGCGCGCCCCACCGAAGATCTTGGCCTCCAGCCGGTCGCGACGCGCACCCTGCTTCAGGAGGCCGTTGATCAGAAGTTCCATCAGATGCACGCCGTAGCGCGTGGCGTCGCCGCCGGAAGCCATGGCCTCCGCGGAGCCCGGCAGTAGGAAGTGGTTCATGCCGCCGACGCCAAGGACCGGGTCGCGCATGCAGGCGGCCACGCAAGACCCGAGAATGGTGGTGAGCACCACATTCGGGTCGTTGATGACCTTATATTCGCCCTGAATGACATGGACGCGGCGCGTCCCGGCTTCTGTTATCATTTCAATGCCCCGAACACGGCTTCGATGGCCGCCTTCATCTTTTCGATGGTGAACGGCTTGGCGAGAACATTGTTGGCACCGAGCGCGGCAGCCTTCTGCACCAGCGCGCGGTCGCCCTGCGCGGTGAGGATGATGAAGGCCGCCTTCTTGGTGTTGGGGTTCGACCGCACCGCCTGGAGGAATTCGATCCCGTCCATCTTCGGCATGTTGAAGTCGGAGATGACAAGATGATGCGGCTGCTGGGACATGATGGCCATGCCCTGCGCACCGTCGCCGGCTGCCGTGATCTGCTTGAAGCCGAGCTGCTGCAGGGCGTCACCCAGCAGAAGGCGACTGGTCACCTGATCATCGACGATGAGGACTTTGATTTTTTCAGCGATAGACATTATTCGCTCCCTTCTCTACGGGCCGCAGTGATCTTCAAGATTTCCTCCCCAATGGAGGAGAGCGGAAACTGGTGTTCGACGGCTCCCAGCTCGAAAGCCACTCTCGGCATTCCATATACGACGCAGGTTTTTTCGTTCTGGCCGATGGTCCGCGCCCCTGCATGGCGCATTTTCAGAAGGCCGCTCGCGCCATCCCGGCCCATGCCGGTGAGGATGACGCCGACGGCGTTGCGGCCGGCAAGCTCGGCCACCGAGTCGAACAGCACATCCACCGAAGGACGATGACCGTTGACCGGGTCGCGCTCGATCAACCGGCAGCATGGCGCATGCGGATTGGTGATCTGGAGGTGGCGGTCACCGCCCGGCGCCAGATAGATCTTGCCGATCTCGAGCCGCGCACCGTCAGTCGCTTCCTGCACCACGGGCGCGCAGAGACGGTTCAGCCGCTCGGCGAAGCTCTTGGTGAAAGTCGGCGGCATGTGCTGCGTGATGACGGTCGGCGGGCAATTGACCGGGAATTTCTGCAACACCGCGATCAGCGCTTCGACGCCGCCGGTCGAGGAACCGATGGCAATGACCCGGCGGCCCGGCTTGTAGGCGGCGGCGGAATTGAGGCTGGTGGAGGTCGGCGCCAGCGGCGGCGGCTCGGCCTGGAACCGGCGCTGCGAACGGGCGGCGGCCTTCACCTTTTCGGCAAGGTCGCCGAACGGGCGGGCATCACCCGGCTGCGGTTTGCCGACGCAATCGAAGGCGCCGATTTCCAGCGCCATCAGCGATGCCTCGGCGCCGCGATGGGTGAGCGTCGAAACCATGATGACCGGCATGGGCCGGAGCTTCATGATCTTGTCGAGGAATTCGAGCCCGTTCATGTTCGGCATCTCGATATCCAGCGTCACGACATCGGGATTGAGCTGCTTGATGGCGTTGCGGGCTTCCATGGCGTCGCCGGCCTGGCCGATGACGTTGACGTCTGGATCGGAATTGAGCACGGCCGTGATGAGGCCGCGCATGGTCGGCGAGTCGTCGACGACGAGTACGCGCGCTGGTGCCATTATGCGCCCCTCCTTTGCTTGCCGGTGTAGCGGTAGGTCGTGATGCCGATATTGTCGAACTGGTTCTTGGCCTCGCCCGAGACACGCTCGGAGTGACCGATATAGAGATGTCCGTTGTCGCCGAGCATGCCGGCGAAGCGTGACCAGATCTTCATCTGCGTCGGCTCGTCGAAATAGATGACGACGTTGCGGCAGAAGATGACGTCGAACGGTCCCTTGAACGGCCACTGGGCCATCAGGTTCAGCTCATTGTAGGTGATGAGTTTCTTCACCCGATCATCGACCTGCCATTTCTGGCGGCCGCCGGCATCCACTTCCCGGAAGAACTGCTTGCGCATGGCCGGATTGACGGTTTCCAGCGCGTTGGCGTCATAGGCCCCCGCGCGGGCGATCGCCAGGATCTTCGGATCGATATCCGTCGCGAGAATGCGGAAATCGTAGTCCGCGACATTCGGCATCATCGAGAGAACGGTGAGCGCGATCGAATAGGGCTCCTGCCCGTCCGAACAGGCGGCCGACCAGATGCGCACCCGGCCGCCATTGCGGGCACGGGCAAGCAGATCCGGCAGCACGTCGCTCTTCAGATGGTCGAAGTGGTGGTTTTCGCGGAAGAAGCGCGTGAAATTCGTCGTCAGGTGCGACAGCATTTCCTTGCGCGCCGCCGCGCCGGCGGGAGAAGAGACGAGCGCGCAATATTCGCGAAATCCCTTGAGGCCAAGCTGGCGGATGTGTTTCGACAGGCGCGAATAGACGAGCGAGGCCTTGGTCTCGTTGAGGTAGATGCCGGCGTCCGCATAGATCATGGCCGCAATCTCGGAAAGGTCCTTGCGGGTCAGCGGGTATTCGCCGCTGGCAAGGCACTCGTCCGGAGACTGTCTGCTATCGATGGCCGGGGAATAGGTCATGCGGCTTCGCTTTCCGAATGCGGGAACAGGGCATCGAGTTCGATCAGGCAGATCATGCGGCCCTCGATGGCGAGGATGCCGCGGGCATAGGCCTTTGCCGCCTCATGGGCGATGTCGGGCGTCGGCTGCATGTTGTCTTCGGTCAAGGTCAGGATATCGGAAACCGCATCGACGAGCAGGCCCACCACCTTCGTTCCGACCTGGGCGACGATGATGACGTGGCGAACGGTCGGCTCGGCAGGTTTCATGCCGAGGCGCAGCGACAGGTCAACGATCGGCAGGACGGCGCCGCGCAGGTTGATCACACCCAGCACGTAGGAAGGCGCGTGCGGCATCGATGTCGCCGGGGTCCATCCACGGATCTCCCGGACCGACATGATGTTCACGCAAAACTCCTGATCGCCGATCCTGAAGGCGATCAGTTCGCGTCCGTGACTGAGATTGTTGACCGCATATGTCATTGACTATCAACCGGTGGCAGCAAGCGAGATATCTTGTCTCAGCGACTGGCCGCGCGAGGCGGCAACCACCGCATCGACGTCCAGGATGAGGGCCACGCGCCCGTCGCCGAGGATGGTCGCGGCGGCGATGCCCGGCACGTGGGTGTAGTTCGCCTCCAGGCTCTTGATGACGACCTGACGCTGGCCCTGGATCGCATCGACCATGAGGGCGCGCTGGCCGCCGCCTTCCGATTCGACGAGGAGGGCCACGCCATCCATCGGATTGGCCTGCGTGGCGCGGAAGTTGAGGATCCGGCCGACATCCACCAGCGGGCAGAACGAGTTGCGGATCGAGATGAGCCGCTGCGAGGCGCCGAAGGAATGGATGGCCGAGGCTTCCGGCTGCAGCGTCTCGACGATGGCCGTGAGCGGCACGACGAGCGTCTGGCCGGCGACCGTGACCACCATGCCGTCGAGGACGGCGAGCGTCAGTGGCAGGCACATGGTGAAGACGGAGCCCTGGCCGGGCTTCGAGGAG
>CBFGOD010000342.1:0-5141 GCA_965650295.1 uncultured Shinella sp.
GGCTGAGCAGGCGCCCGCGGCCGTCCGCCGGATCCTTGCGGGCATCGACAAAGCCCTTGCCGACAAAGGTCTTCAGCAGGCGGCTGAGATAAGCGGGGTCGAGTGACAGCTCCTCGGTGAGCTCAGAGGCCGACGTGGTGCCGCGGGCGGCGAGCTCATAAATGACGCGCGCTTCCGTCAGCGTATAGGGCGTGTCGAGATAGGCGCGATCGAGCACGCCGATCCGGTTTGTGTAGAAGCGGTTGAAGGCGCGGATCGTCTCGATCGGGTCGAATGCGGCTTCGGTACGGGCATGGGCAGTCATGATGATCTCCTTCGATCACCATGTGCCTCAATTTATTTGACTGAGTCAAATAAATTATGCCGCCTTGGCAATGGCCTTGCCAAGTGCGAAATCGACAGCGGCCTTGGCGTGGATCGCGGTAGAGTCGAAGCCGGGCAGCGCAAGGGTATCGGGATCGAGCAGCAGGCAGATTTCCGTGCAGCCGAGGATAACACTGTCGGCACCCTCAGCGCGCGCAGCATCGATCAGGGCCAGCACGCGGTCGCGCGACGTGTCGAGCACCTTGCCCTGGCAGAGTTCGTTGAAGATGACGTCATGCATCAGGATGCGGCCGGTTTCATCGGGCACCATGACGTCGAGGCCGGTGGCCTTCATGCGGTCCGCATAGAACCCGTGTTCCATCGTGTAGCGCGTGGCGAGCAGCAGCGGACGGCGCTTGCCGGCGGCGAGGATTTCGCTTGCCGTTTCATCGATGATGTTGAGGAGCGTCGCCTTGGTCGCGGCCTGCACGGCATCGGCGACGAGGTGCATTGTGTTGGTGCAGATCAGCACGCAATCGGCGCCGGCCTTCTCAAGACCGGCGGCAACCGCGCCGAGCCGTGCGCCGGCGGCATCCCAGCGGCCGGCCTTCTGAAGCTCGACGATCGACTGGAAATCGACCGAATGCACCAGCACCTCCGCCGAATGCAGACCGCCAAGCCGCTCGCGCACGGCCTCGTTGATCATGCGGTAATAGACCGCCGTGCTCTCGAAGCTCATGCCGCCGATAAGGCCGATCGTTTTCATGGTCGTTTCCTCCGCTCTGTCTTGATGACGGGAAGAATGCCGCGTGATGGGCGGCGATTGTTCGCAAAGTTCGCGCTCATTCCAATTAAATGTAGGAAATTTTCTTGCATGAAATTCGAATGACGCTCATTGTTTGCGCCAATGAAGCGGATGATGGAGAATCCCGGCGTGCTGGATGAGCGAGACCGCAAATTGCTGGCGCTGTTGCAGGAAGATGCGGGCGCGCCCGTCTCTGTGCTGGCGGAGAAGGTGAGCCTGTCGCTCTCGGCCTGCGCCCGGCGTATCCAGCGGCTCGAGGAAAGCGGCCATATAGCGGGCCGGGTCGCGCTGCTCGATCGCGACAAGATGGGCGTGCCGACGACGGTTTTCGCCCTCATCAAAACCGCGCATCACAGCGATGACTGGATCGCGCTGTTCTCGAAGGCTATCGCCGATATTCCCGAGGTCGTCGAGGCGCACCGGCTGACGGGCAATTACGATTACATTCTGAAGATCGTGCTGCCGCGCGTCGAGCACTATGACGTGGTCTACAAGCGCATCGTGCGCCGGGTCGAGCTTTTCGACGTCTCGGCGTCGATCTCGATGGAAAGCCTGAAGAGCGGATCGCGCCTGCCGGTCGACCATGCCTGAAAGCGCGCACAAAAAAGGCCGGTAAAACCGGCCTTTTTCGGTGTCTGTTGCGACAGATCAGGCTGCGACGAGCTGATCAGCCGACATCTTGCCGGACTTTCGGTCGCGAACCAGTTCGAAGGAAACCTTCTGGCCTTCGTTGAGGGCAGCGAGGCCCGCGCGCTGTACGGCGGAGATGTGGACGAAAACGTCCGGCTCACCGCTGTCCTGCTGAATGAAGCCGTAGCCCTTGGTCGTGTTGAACCACTTTACGGTACCAGTTGCCATGACGAAACCTTTCCTAGCCGTCAAATCAATCTTCGGCCGCCCGTCGGGCGGCCTTGGGTGGTCGAATTTGAAGGGGAAGTTCGTGGAGCTGCAGGCTGGAAACCCGCAAATGCGACGTCAACGTTCAAATCTCGATGCGGGAGAAATAAGTGCTTCGGTGCGACCGGTCAAGACGCGCCAGCCCGCTCGCGCTCATTCTGGTGCGGAAAGTGCCTCGTCGTTCGCGCATTGCGAGATCGGCAGTTGGCGGAAGGAATAAATCGCCAGAATCCGGCCTTCGTCGTCATCTGTATCCACCTTCATGCAGGCGCAGGCATAGCCGTAATTGCCGTTGGTGCGCACATAATCGCCCTCGGAAATATCGGGAATACGGTCCATGCCGTCGGGTTCGGTGCCGCCGCCCTGGCTCATCATCGTCCAGGTGCCGTCGGCATCATCAAGCCACCAGTTGCCCGGCGTCGGGTTCTGCAGCCAGCCGCAGCGGCTTTCGGCGGCCTGTGCCGCGGTGGAAAGGGTCGTGAGCGCAAGAAGGGCGGCAAGAAGCATCTTGGTCATCGGGCGGCCCTTAATTATCGATCTTCTTGCAATGGAACATGTCGCCGCTCGTTTCGGACGCCCAGTCCATCTCGGTGCCGGTGAAATTGGCAAGGCCGATGCGGTAATCGTCGGCAAAGGTCAGCGTATAGGCGCCGCCATCCTTCTCGCTCTTGAGGATCGGCATGGGGCCTTCGCCCGAATCATATGTATCGGCCGTGAACGTGAAGGTCGCGACCTCGCAGTCCCAGGAGCCGACATAGGGCGGTTCCTCGGCAGCGGCGGGGAGGGCGGAGACGAGCAGGGCGGCAGCGATGAGGCGAAGCATGGCGCGGGGTCCGTGAAAGGAGGGCTGAGCGCTCCCGTAACGGGCGAGGACCGTCAATTATTCCGCAGGGGTGCTGCCGACACAAAAAGCCCCGCCGGAGCGGGGCTTTTCAAGTCAGGCAGGGCGTCGCTTGTCGACGCGGCTATGGTCGAGGAAGGCGGCGATGGCCGCTTCGCCGCAGAGGCGGCGCTGCTCGACGAGAGCGGATGCGAGGCGGGCGGCATCGCCGAAGGTGGCGATGTCGACATTGGCTGCCGCCGGATTGCGGGCGAGGCAATCGGCAACGATGTCCGCCATGGTGCGCGGCAGGAGGTCGGTGCAGTCCAGCATGCTGTCGAACACGGCGCCGATGGGGACGATCTTGTCCTCGAAGATCACCATCGGTTCGGCGCGTTCATCTTCCCAGGCATCGAAGGCCTCGAGAGCGTCACCAAACAGTTGCTGAAGCGTAATGGGAGCATGTCCTTCGTGAAGGTCTGGCAGGAAATTCAACATTTTCTGTCTCCTTGGCGTAAGGGCGTTTCGCTGGTTACTCCTGTACTCGGACCCCGGGTTTGCGGCTTGCCGATCCGCGACGCAAATCGGCCTGCTGCACCGCAGGTCTCACAAATCTTAACAAGGGGAAACGGATTGGGAAGCGAAATATTTTGTCAGCTACCGGTCCGCTGTCGCCTCGCCTTGGAGTTCTGTTTCAAAACAGCGACATAGGCGGAAGAAATTTTTGATCGGCGTTGTGCGTTGCGGTGCCCGCTGTGTCGTGCCGTAAAAATATCAAGTCGTGAAATTATAGGTTTTTCGATTGCCGCGAAAAGATCGTTGACCAAGACATCGGACATCGCTAGAAGATGCGAACCGTACCGTACGGTACGCAAAATGACGGATGGAAATCTTGCAGATCGCAGAGCAGGCAAAGACGGGCGCAGCCGCCGCGGGACTGACGGAACGTCAGGGCGCGGTGCTGGAGCGTGCGCTCGGCCTGCTGGTGGAAGGCGGCGAGCGGGCGCTGACCACGGCGGGCGTTGCGCGTGCCGCGAACTGTTCGAAGGAAAGTCTTTATAAGTGGTTCGGTGATCGCGACGGGTTGATCTCGGCGATGATCACCTATCAGGCCGGCAAGGTGCGCACCGTCGAGGTCGATGCGCGCGCGCTGACGGCGGAAAGCCTGCGCAAGCATCTCGTCGCCTTTGCCGGCGATCTGATCGACGTTCTCTCGGGCGACGTGTCGCTGGCGCTAAACCGTCTTGCCATCGGCCAGGCGAGCCGCGAGGGCGCCGGTCTCGGTCGCCTGTTGCAGGAACGCGGTCGCCGGCAGATCGGCAGGCGCGCCGCAGCACTGCTGGAAGCCGGCCGAAAGGCGAAGCTGCTTGCATTCGACACCGCTGACGAGGCATACGGCACGCTCTACGGCCTTGTCGTCTCCGACATGCATCTGCGCATGTTGCTGGGCGAGGACGCGAGTGCACTCAAAAAGGAATTCTCGCCACGCGCGGAGAAGGCGGTCGATGCCTTTCTGACGCTTCACGGCGCGAAAGGGTAAGGCCGGCAGAAAAACCGCCGGTTCAGGTTAAACAGACAGCAAGGGAAGGAACAATCGATGCGCGTCTATTACGATCGTGATGCCGATCTCAACCTCATCAAGGCGAAGAACGTCGCCATCGTCGGCTACGGCTCGCAGGGCCGTGCTCACGCCCTCAACCTCAAGGATTCCGGCGCCAAGGGCGTCGTGATCGCGCTCAAGGCCGGTTCGCCGACCATCAAGAAGGCCGAAGCCGACGGCTTCAAGGTCATGACGGTTGCCGAAGCCGCCAAGTGGGCCGACCTCCTGATGATGGCGACCCCGGACGAACTCCAGGCCGACATCTACAAGGCTGAAATCGCCGGCAACATCCGTGACGGCGCAGCCATCGCCTTCGCCCACGGTCTCAACGTTCATTTCGGCCTCATCGAGCCGAAGTCCTCGGTCGACGTCGTCATGATCGCGCCGAAGGGCCCGGGCCATACGGTTCGCGGCGAATACCAGAAGGGCGGCGGCGTTCCCTGCCTCGTTGCCGTTCACCAGAACGCTTCGGGCAACGCCCTTGACCTCGCGCTCTCCTACGCCTGCGGCGTTGGCGGCGGCCGTTCGGGCATCATCGAAACCAACTTCAAGGAAGAGTGCGAAACCGACCTCTTCGGCGAACAGGTCGTTCTGTGCGGCGGTCTCGTCGAGCTGATCCGCGCCGGTTTCGAAACCCTGGTCGAAGGCGGCTACGCGCCGGAAATGGCTTACTTCGAGTGCCTGCACGAAGTGAAGCTGATCGTCGACCTGATCTA
>CBFGOD010000343.1:0-5139 GCA_965650295.1 uncultured Shinella sp.
CTTGCCCTTGGCCATCTTGGCGGCCATGGCGGCCGCCTTCTCGGCGTCGATATTCTCTGCCGCCTTCTCGACGAGCGAGACGATGTCGCCCATGCCGAGGATACGGTCGGCGACGCGGCGGGGATGGAATTCCTCCAGCTCGCCCATCTTCTCGCCGACGCCGATCAGCTTGATCGGCTTGCCGGTGACGGCGCGCATCGAAAGGGCTGCACCGCCGCGGCCATCGCCGTCCATGCGGGTCAGGACGAGGCCGGTGATGCCGACGCGGTCGTCGAAATTGCGGGCGAGGTTGACGGCATCCTGACCGGTCAGCGCATCGGCGACGAGCAGGATTTCATGCGGATTGGACTTCCGCTTGATCTCCGCCATCTCGATCATCAGCGGTTCGTCGATATGGGTACGGCCGGCGGTATCGAGGATGACGACGTCATGGCCGCCGAGCTTGGCAGCCTGAACGGCGCGCGCGGCAATATCCGTCGGCGACTGGCCGGCAATGATCGGCAGCGTATCGATGCCGGTCTGCACGCCGAGCTGGCGAAGCTGCTCTTGTGCTGCCGGACGGCGCGTGTCGAGCGAGGCCATCAGGACCTTCTTCTTCTCGCGCGTCTTCAGCCGGTTGGCGATCTTGCCCGACGTGGTGGTCTTACCTGAACCCTGCAGACCGACCATCATGATGACGACGGGGGCGGCGGCATTGAGATCGACCGAAACGCCCTCGGAGCCGAGCATGGAAACCAGCTCGTCATGCACGAGCTTGACGACCATCTGGCCGGGCTTGATCGACTTCAGGATTTCCGCGCCGACGGCCTTTTCACGCACCGCATCGGTGAAGGAGCGCACCACTTCCAGCGCCACGTCCGCTTCGAGAAGCGCACGACGGACCTCGCGCAGCGCCGCGGCGACATCCGCCTCGGAAAGCGCGCCACGGCCTGTCAGTCCATTCAGAATGGAGCCAAGGCGGTCCTGGAGTGTTTCAAACATCACGTCTTCCTTCTTGTTTCCGTTCGTGGCGGAAACGTCGGTGTCATCGGCGGCAAAAACAAGACGCAAAGCCAAAAAGCACCCGAGGGCGCATCGCGCTGTCGGGTGTTGACCTCCGGGATCTGTTTATACCGCTAATAGGGTCCCGGTCGGCGGCTTCAAGCATTCGTACTTGTCGCAGATGCGCGGCTTAAACAGCAACAAGGCCGGAAAGTCAAGAACATCGGGAAAATCCGGCCTTTCCTCACTTTTCCGCGAGTGCCGCTCGGCCCGTTGCGGCAACGTGAGCGACACCTTATCTTTCGTCAATGAACCGTCGCAAGTTTCTGAAATGGTCTGGTATCGGCGCGCTGGCCACCTTGGCCGGTGGCACCTTCGCGAGCCGCAGCATGGCCGCCAACCGGTATTATGACGGCCCTGTCAGCGACCATTTCGATGGCACGCATTTCTTCAATCCCGGCGGCGAGGAACCAAACAATTTCTTCGAGCTGATGCGCTGGCAATTCGGCGGCGGGCGGGCGGCGTGGCCGGCAGACTGGCCGAGCCCGTTTCCATCAGCAGTGCCGGAAGCACGTGTCGAGGGCGATCGGCTGGTCGTCACCATGGTCGGCCATGCCGCGCTGCTTATCCAGACCGCCGGGCTCAATATCCTGACGGATCCGGTCTGGAGCGACCGGGCGAGCCCGTTTTCCTTTGCCGGGCCGAAGCGCGTCAATCCGCCGGGCATCAAGCTCACGGATCTGCCGAAGATCGACGCGGTGCTCGTCACGCACAATCACTACGACCATCTCGATCTCGCGACGCTGAAGGTGCTTTCCGAGCGGGACAATTGCCTGATTTACACGCCGCTCGGCAATGAGACCATCATGGGGCCTGTCGTCGGCGAGGGGCGCATCACGACCATGGATTGGGGCGGCAGCACGCCCTTGTCCGTCGGCGTCACGCTCCATTGCGAGCCCTGCCATCACTGGTCGGCGCGCGGCCTTGGCGACCGGCGTATGGCGCTGTGGTCGGCCTTCCTGATCGAGACGCCGGGTGGAAAAATCTACCATATCGGCGATACCGGATTTCATCAGGGCATCAATTACCGGGCGATCCGCGAGAAACATGGCGCGATCCGCCTCGCCAACCTGCCTTTCGGCGCCTATGAGCCGCGCTGGTTCATGCGCCCGCAGCACCAGAATCCGGATGAGGCGGTCAAGGGCATGGTCGCGTCTGGCGCCACCTATGTCGCCGGCCATCACTGGGGCACGTTCCGGCTGACCAACGAGGGCGTGGACGAACCGCTTACGGCGCTGGAGGCAGCGCTTCATGCGGCTGGCATCGAACGCACGCGATTTCATGCATTGAGGCCCGGTGAGGTCTTCGAGGTTCCGCTCGCCACAGTCTGAGCAAGGCACTGGAAATCCGCGGGCTTTTCCGCCATATACGCCGCAACGGGCCGCCTTTGGCCCAATCGGGCAGATGTGATGACAAAGACGGTCGAATTCGCAAGGATGAACGGGCTGGGAAACATGATCCTGGTCGTGGACATGCGCGGCCGCGCGGATGCCGTCACACCGGCCGCCGCGATTGCGCTCAATGCCGATCCCGCCACCCGCTTCGACCAGATCATGGCAATCCATGATCCGCGCGTGGACGGCACCGATGCCTTCATCGATATCCTGAACTGCGATGGCACCAAGGCGCAGGCCTGCGGCAACGGCACGCGCTGCGTCGTGCAGGCACTGGCCAGCGAGACCGGCCGCAAGGTCTTCACCTTCCAGACCGTCGCCGGCATCCTGAATGCCGTGGAGCATGAAGACGGCACTGTTTCCGTCGACATGGGCAAGCCGGTCTTCGAATGGAACCGCATCCCGCTCGCCGAGGAGTTCTACGACACGAGCCGCATCGAATTGCAGATCGGGCCGATCGACGATCCGATCCTGCATTCGCCCTCGGCCATGTCTATGGGCAATCCGCATGCGATCTTCTGGGTCGACCGCGACCCGATGAGCTTCGATCTCGACCGTTTCGGCCCGCTGCTCGAAAACCATCCGATGTTCCCGGAAAAGGCCAATATCACGCTGGCGCAGGTGACGTCGCCGACGTCCATGACGACGCGGACCTGGGAGCGCGGCGCGGGCTTGACGCTGGCCTGCGGCTCCGCCGCCTGCTCGGCCGGCGTTTCCGGCGCGCGCACCGGGCGCACCGGGCGCAAGGTCGAAATCACGGTCGCCAGCCGCCCGACCCGCGGCAAGCTCACCATCGAATGGCGCGAGGACGACCATGTCGTCATGACGGGACCTGCCGAATGGGAATGGTCAGGCACGCTCGACCCCGTCACCGGCGCCTTCCGCCGCGATGATGATGCCGGGGCGGCCGCCCTTTGAGCGGCGTCGACGTCATAACCTTCGGCTGTCGGCTCAACACCTACGAATCGGAAGTGATGCGCACCGAGGCCGAGAAGGCAGGGCTGAACAATGCCGTGCTAGTCAACACCTGCGCCGTGACCGGTGAAGCCGTGCGCCAGGCCCGACAGGCGATCCGCCGTGCGCGCCGCGACAATCCGCATGCCCGCATCATCGTCACCGGCTGTGCAGCACAGACGGAAAGCGAGACCTTCGCCGCCATGCCGGAAGTGGACGCCGTGCTCGGCAACGAGGAGAAGCTGAAAAGCGCCTCCTACCGCCGCCTGCCGGACTTCGGCGTCTCGGCGGAAGAGAAGCTGCGCGTCAACGACATCATGAGCGTGCGCGAGACCGCGCCGCAGATGGTCGGGCTGATCGACGGCCACGTGCGCGCCTTCGTGCAGGTGCAGAACGGCTGCGACCATCGCTGCACCTTTTGCATCATTCCCTATGGCCGTGGCAATTCCCGCTCCGTGCCGATGGGCGCGGTGGTCGAGCAGGCGCGCAAACTCGTCGAGAGCGGCTATTGCGAGATCGTGCTGACCGGTGTGGACGCCACCAGCTACGGCGCCGACCTTCCCGGCAAGCCGAGCCTCGGCCAGCTTGCCAAGACGCTGCTGAAGCAGGTGTCGGACATCCAGCGCCTGCGCCTCTCCTCGATCGACAGCATCGAGGCGGACGATCATCTCTGGGACCTCATCGCCGACGAACCGCGCTTCATGCCGCATCTGCATCTCTCCTTGCAGCATGGCGACGACCTGATCCTCAAGCGCATGAAGCGCCGCCACTCGGCCGCCGATGCCCGCGCCTTCTGCGGCCGCGTGCGCGCTCTGCGGCCCGATGCAAGCTTCGGGGCCGACATGATCGCCGGTTTCCCGACGGAGACCGAGGACATGTTCGCCAATGCCGCAAGGCTCGCGGAAGACTGCGGTATCGCGCATCTGCACGTCTTTCCCTACAGCCCGCGCCCCGGCACGCCCGCCTCCCGCATGCCGCAGCTCGACCGGGCGCTCGTCAAGGACCGGGCGAGCCGCCTGCGCGACACTGGAAAACGGCTGCACGAAGCCCATCTCGTTTCCATGATCGGGAAACGGGAAATGATCCTCGTCGAGAACAACGGCCTCGCCCACACCGAAAATTTCACGCTCGTCGATGCCGCCGGCCTGAAGCCGCGCGACCTTGTGCCGGTCACCATCACCGGCCACAATGGCAAGCACCTGACGATGCGGCCCGAAAACCGCCTTCTCGCATAACCAGCGGATACCCTTATGGCCCTCGGCTTCATCAAGAAGATTTTTACGTTCGGAAAAGACACCGCCCCTGAGCAGAAGCCGGAGGCCGAGGCCGCCGTTGCAGCACCGCAGGTGGAAGAGGCCGCCCCCGAACAGGTCGTCGAGGACGCCGTCGCTGCCGAAGAGCGCGATGCCCTGCTCGAAGAAGCCGAAGCGGCCAATCCCGAAGCGGCAAGCCACGTCCCCGACGAGCCGGAGCCGGATATTTATCCGCTGCCGCACGCCCCGGCACTGCCGGTCGCCGAAGACCCGGTTGCACCGGCAGAGATGGAAACGGCCGCCGGACCGGCCGATGATATCAGCGACGATGAAGACGCCGTCGCCGAGCAAGAACCGGTTGCGGCCGTAGAGGCTGTCGTCGAGGACGAGCCGGAAGCAGTCGTCGAAATCGAAGACGCCATCGCGCCGACGGACGAAACGACACCGGCCGAAATCGAAGACCCCGTTCTCGAAGAAGTCGCCCGCCTCGAGCCGAA
>CBFGOD010000344.1:0-5105 GCA_965650295.1 uncultured Shinella sp.
TTTGGGCAGACGACATAGGCGCCGAAGATCCAGCCGATCTGCCGGCCGTCCAGCGAGACGAGCAGCCAGCGTTTCGTACCGAGTTTGCGTTCCTCGATGACGGCGACGCTCATGCCGTTCTGCAGCGTCGTCAGGATTGGGCCGTTCGGCTCGGCGCGCACGTTGAGCGGCGTTCCCGTGGGGTCGTCGATCAGACATTCACCGGCGGCAAAGGCAGGCGTGACGGCGAAAAGGCTTAAAAGAACAGCGGCACGCAAAAGAACCATCCTGTAATATTCCTGCAAACGTAAACCCTGGAGCGTCAGTACCCGGCTCCCTGCTGCGCATCCTCGTCGCGCAGGCGGGCAAGCGGGATCGTCACCCGCCATTCGATGCCGTCGTCATGCACGATGAACTCCAGCTTGGCATCGAGCGCCATGCCGAGCATTCGTTCCAGCACCACGCTGCCGAACCCCTTGCGGCTGGCAGCAATGGCCTCTCTATCGATCGTCGCCTCGCTTTCTCGCCAGACGAGCGCGAGGTTTTCGCCCGCCGTCATCCAGCTCAGCGAAACGACGCCCTTGTCGTTGGCGAGTGCGCCGTATTTCGTGGCATTGGTCGAGAGTTCGTGCAGCGCCATGCCCAACGTCTGGGATGCCTGCGGATCCAGCAGCACGGCGGGACCGGCAATGCGCACGCGCGATGCATCGTCGGGCGTGAAAGGCTTCAGCTGGTTCTTCGCAAGCTCCGCCAGATTGATGCCGTCGGTGGCATTGGCGATCATCAGATCGGTCGAGCGGGCGAGGCCCGAGACCCGTTTGCGGAAGGTTTCGGCGAAATCCGCGGCGTTCTCGGCGCCCGTCGCCGACTGGTTCAGCATGGCCTGAATGACGGTCAGCTGGTTTTTGGAACGATGCGCGACCTCGCGCATCAGGAAGCGCACGTCATTTTCCGATTTCACCCGGGCATCGGCGGCCTCCGCCAGCGCCTTGGAGACAGTCTCCAATTCGGAAATGGCATAGCGGCGCGGCGCGACGCGCTCGCCGTGGCCAAGGCGACGCGCATCATGGGCAAGCAGCCGCACGTCGCGGGACAGGAGCCGCGCGATGCCGACCGCGCTGACGGCGGCAAGAAGCGCAAAAACCACGCCGCCGATCGCCAGCCACAGGAAGGACGAGACGGCGGGCGCCTGTACGTCGGCGGATTTTGCCCAGGCGATCATGCGCCAGCCGGCAAGCGAGGAGAACTCCGTGACGACCTGGTAGTTGACGCCGTCCTGCCCCATCGTGCTGACGCCGAGACGCAATGCCGGCACGACGCGCAGGAAGAACGGCTTGCCCGTCTCCTCCTTGTCATCGGTGGAAGCGATGACCGTACCCCGGCTGTCGAGCACGGCGGCATTCCAGCCGGGGGAGAGGACATCCGGGTTGACCGCGCGCCGCAACGCATCGGCGTTCTTCGTCAGGGTGAGGAGAACATGCTCGCCGTTGGGAAGCCGCATCGGCTGATAGACGTTGAACACCCATTGCTTGGCCGTCTTGCCGTAGAAGAGATCGGACACCATGCGTTCGCCCCGCGCCAGGGCCATGCCGGCGGAAACCGGCTCGGACGTCGCATTCAGCGGCGCACCATAGGGCACCCGCGTGTTGAGGAGCTGACGCATCGTCTGGTCGATGACGAGGAAATAGATGTCCGTGCCTTCGAGCGTCTTGACCGCCTGCGCATGCAGGTCCGCATAGTCGCCTCGTTGCAGGCTTTCCGACGTCGAGAGAAAATTCAGCGTCGAGAACATGCCCGAGATTTCGCGCTCGACAGCACGGTTCACCGCACTCGTCGAGGTGCGCAGCAGCGATTCAAAGATACGTTCCTGCGCCTCGGTGGTGCGTTTCAGCACGACGATCGAGAAAAGGAAGGCAGGGATCACGATAACCAGGATAAGGCAGACGAGATAGAACACCACCGGATGGTGCATGCGCCTGCGTGCTTCGGCGGGTTTTGCTTCCGCACCCCCGGCAGATACCGCTCTGTCAGTCGGCGAAATCGTCAACGGCCAGCCCTTTTCACCCTTCACCCCGGTCAGCCGAATCGGCAAAGCGCCGCCCGGCCCGCCCGTGAGCGAACCTCGCCGGCCATAAAGCCTGTAGCTTGTGGTGAAATCAAGTCGGGGGCCGTTGGTTCCGACCCCCGATTATTAGCCCTAGTATTATCCTTGGAAGACCCGCTTGGGGCGGAATTCGCCGCCTGATATCTCGCCGATCGCCACCAGCTTGCCGCGCGCCGAAGCATAGGCCTCATCGGCCGAAACCGGTGCATCCCGGCCGCGCACGATGATGGGATTGCCCATGCGCAGGCGGTGCGCCTGGTCGTCGTTGATGACGATCTGCGGCAGGCTGGACAGCGCTTCGCCGGTATCGATCAGGAACGCGTCGAGGGCCGCAAGCCGCTCGGCCTCGTCCTCGATCTTTTCCAGCGCCACGAGATCGGCGAGCGGCACCATGTCGTCCTCACCGAAGGGCGCGACGAAGGTGCGGCGCAGCGCCGAGATATGACCGTAGCAGCCGAGCTGGCGGCCGAAATCGCGGGCAAGCGCGCGCACATAGGTGCCCTTGCCGCATTCGACTTCGAACTGCGCGGTGTTCTCGTCCGAACCGACAAGCGTCAGCCGGTGGATTTCCACCTCGCGCGACGGGATCTCGACGACTTCGCCTTCGCGGGCCAGATCATAGGCACGCTCGCCGGCAATCTTGATGGCCGAGAACTGCGGCGGGATCTGCTGGATGACGCCGGTATAGTCGCCGAGGATCGCCTGGATCTCGTCGGCCGTCGGCCGCTTCTCGGCACTCTCCGTCACCTCGCCCTCGAGGTCGTCGGTCGTGCGCTCTTCGCCCCAGGTCACGGTGAATTCGTAGATCTTGCGGCCATCCATCACATAGGGGACGGTCTTGGTCGCGTCACCCAGCGCGATCGGCAGCATGCCGGAAGCGAGCGGATCGAGTGTGCCGGCATGGCCGGCCTTCTGCGCCTTGAACAGCCACTTGATCTTGGCAACGGCCTCGGTCGAGCCGAAATCGAAGGGCTTATCGAGGATCAGCCAGCCGGAAACCGGCCGGCCCTTGGGTTTGCGGGGTCTGGACATCTTGAACCTAGATTATTTGTCGTCTTCGCCGTCATCGGCGGAGAGATCGCGCGACACTTCCGGCGAGCGCAGGAGTTCGTCGATCTTCTTGTAATTGTCGAAGCTGGTATCGTCGCGGAAGCGCACGTCCGGCATGTATTTCATCTGGCGCAGCTGCGAGCCCATGCGGCCGCGGATATATTTCGCGTTGCGGTTCAGCGCTTCGATGACGGTGTCGTGGTCCTTGACGCCGAGCGGCGTCACATAGGCCGTCGCGTGCTTGAGATCCGGCGACATGCGGACTTCCGAAATGGAAATCACCGTCGTTTCGATGAGCGGATCACGCACTTCGCCGCGCTGGAGAACCTGGGTGATCGCCGCGCGCACCTGCTCGCCCACGCGCAGCATGCGTTGCGACGGCGCTGAGGATGTTGCTCTTACCATGGTCGTCACCTTCAAAAAAATACGAGCGCCGAAACGGTCCGGCGCTCGCACGATGTTTGGATCGCCGGACGCTTACAGCGTGCGGGTGATGTGCTCCACGCGGAAGCACTCGATCGTGTCGCCGGCGCGGATGTCTTCGTAGTTCTCGAAGGCCATGCCGCATTCCTGGCCCATCGGCACTTCGGACACTTCGTCCTTGAAGCGCTTGAGCGTCTTGAGCTTGCCTTCATGAATGACGACGTTGTCGCGCACGAGGCGGACGCCCGCGCCACGCTCGACCTTGCCTTCGATGACGCGGCAACCTGCGACCTTGCCGACCTTCGTGATGTTGAACACCTCGAGGATCTCGGCATTGCCGAGGAAGGTTTCGCGGCGCTCCGGCGAAAGCAGGCCCGACATCGCCGCCTTAACGTCATCCACCAGATCGTAGATGATGTTGTAGTAGCGGATTTCGAGACCGGCGCGTTCTGCAGCGGTACGAGCCTGGGCGTTGGCACGAACGTTGAAGCCGATGATGGCGGCGTTCGAGGCTTCGGCCAGCGAAATATCGGATTCGGTGATACCACCGGCACCCGAATGAACGATGCGCGCGCGGACTTCGTCCGTGCCGAGCTTTTCGAGGGCACCGGCAATGGCTTCGATCGAGCCCTGCACGTCGCCCTTGATGAGCAGCGGGAACTCCTTAAGACCGGTGTTCTGCAGCTGGCTCATCATCTGTTCGAGCGAACCGCGCGAACCGGCCTGGCGTGCCACCTGCTTTTCGCGGGCGAGGCGCTGGCGGTATTCCGAGATCTCGCGGGCACGGCTTTCGTTCTCGACGACGGCGAACTTGTCACCGGCAGCAGGCGTCCCCGACAGGCCGAGGATTTCGACCGGCATCGAGGGGCTGGCTTCCTTGACGTGTTCGCCCTTGTCGTTGACGAGTGCGCGCACACGGCCCCACTGGTCGCCGGCCACGATGATCTGGCCGGGCTTCAGCGTGCCCGTCTGGACGAGAACGGTGGCGACGGCGCCACGGCCGCGGTCGAGCTGGGCTTCGACGACGACGCCTTCTGCCGTACGGTCCGGGTTTGCCTTGAGGTCGAGGATTTCGGCCTGCAGCAGCACGGCTTCGAGCAGCTTGTCGAGGTTGAGGCGGTTCTTGGCCGACACTTCCACGTCGAGCGTTTCACCGCCCATGGATTCGACGAAGACCTCGTGCTGGAGGAGCTGGTTGCGCACCTTCTGCGGGTCGGCTTCGTGCTTGTCGATCTTGTTGATCGCCACGATGATCGGAACACCCGCCGCCTTGGCGTGATTGATGGACTCGATCGTCTGCGGCATCACGCTGTCGTCGGCCGCGACCACGAGGATCGCGATGTCGGTCGCCTGCGCACCGCGGGCACGCATGGCGGTGAACGCCGCGTGGCCGGGGGTGTCGATGAAGGTGATCTTGTGACCGTTGTGCTCGACCTGGTAGGCGCCGATATGCTGCGTGATGCCACCGGCTTCGCCGGCAACGACGTTGGCCTTGCGGATGGCGTCGAGCAGCGAGGTCTTGCCGTGGTCGACGTGGCCCATGATGGTC
>CBFGOD010000345.1:0-5090 GCA_965650295.1 uncultured Shinella sp.
GCGATCTTGATGCAAGGCGCCGGCTTGTAGCCGGAGACCGAGCCGCGGCCGGTGGTGAAGGCGACGAGGTTGCAGCCGCCGGCGATCTGGCCGGTGACGGCGGCCGGATCGTAGCCGGGCGTGTCCATGAAGACGAAACCGGGCTCCGTCACCTCCTCGGCATATTCGTAGACGGCATTGAGCGGCATGGAGCCACCCTTGGCGACGGCGCCGAGCGACTTTTCCAGGATGGTCGTCAGGCCACCGGCCTTGTTACCGAAGGAGGGATTGTTGTTGAGCTCGGCGTCGTTCTTCGCCGTGTACTCCCGCCACCATTCGATACGGGCGAGCAGCTTTTCCGCTACCGCCGGTCGGGCGGCGCGGCGGGTGAGGAGGTGTTCCGCACCGTAGATTTCCGGTGTTTCGGATAGCACCGTGGTGGCGCCTTCCTGTACGAGAAGATCGGAGGCGATGCCGAGCGCCGGATTGGCGGAGATGCCGGAATAACCATCCGAGCCGCCGCATTCCAGCGCCAGCTTGATGCCGGAGAGCGGTTGCGGCGTGCGGCGGATGCGGCCGACATCCGGCAGCATGTCGTCGATCATGGCGCAGGCAGCCTCGATCGTCTTGCGCGTGCCGCCCTGCTCCTGGATCATCATCTTGCGGAAGGTTTTTCCCTCCTCCAGCCCGGCCTCCTCGATCAGCGGGCCGTATTGGAAGGTCTCGCAGCCCAGCCCGATCATCAGGATGCCGCCGAAATTGGGATTGCGCGCATAGCCCTTGAAGGTGCGCGTCAGGATGCGCCCGCCCTCAGACTTAAGGTTCAGCGCGCAGCCGCCGCCATAGGTCAGCGCCACCACGCCGTCGATATTGTCGTGACCGGTCTCGCGGAACTTGCGGGCATAGTGCTCCGCCACATAGCGCGAGACCGTGGCGGAACAGTTCACCGTCGACAGGATGCCGATATAGTTACGCGTGCCGATGCGGCCATTGCCGCGGTCGTAGCCATCGAAGGTGCGCCGTTCAGCCTCGGGCACCATGACGGGTGGGGCATTGTCGACGCAGAATTCGTGTTTGAGGGCAACGTCGAGGATGGCGAGGTTCTGCAGATGCACATGCTCGCCGGGGTGAATTGCCTTCGTCGCATAGCCGATGATCTGCCCGTATTTAAGCACCGGCGCGTTTTCGGCAATAGCAGCGATCGCGACCTTGTGGCCGCGCGGAATGCGCTCGATGGTGGTAACACCATTCACCAGCGCCCGGCCGGCATCGACATTGGCCGGCACCACGCCGACATTGTCTTTCGGGTTGAGCACGAGAATGGCGGGAAGGTCGGCGAGCATGGCGGGTCCTCCTGGGGGATCGGCGCATTATGCACTTTGCCGGCAGAAGTCAATCATCGGAATTTTCATCGCGAAGAAACAAAGGGTCATGGTTTCCTCCGTCGATTTGTCATATCATTATCGCATAATTGTATGATGATTTTAAATGCGGATCGGGAGGTTGCGTGCCGGAGAAAGCAAGGAGACAGGCCCAGCGGCCTCTGTCGCGCCGTCCGCGCGTGCGCCACAATGTGACGGCGGCGATCGGCACGGACATTTGCGGCGGGCGGTTTCCGCCGGGAACGGTCCTGCCGCGCGAAAGCGACCTTTGCGAGACCTATGGCGTCAGCCGCACCGTCATCCGCGAATCCCTGAAGGTTCTGGAAACCAAGGGTCTTGTGCGCGGCCGCCCCCGGGTCGGCACGCTGGTCTGCGACCGCGCGGACTGGAACGTGCTCGACGCGCAGATCCTCGAATGGATGGGGCCGGATGTGCTGTCGGCCGAACTTCTGGGTTCCATTCTGGAAGCGCGCCGCACCGTCGAGCCGGCCGCCGCCTTCCTCGCCGCTTCGCGCGCCACCGCGCAGGAAATCGCCGATCTCGAACGGGCCTGCGACGAGATGGGCGAGGCGGAAGGCGATCTCGAGACCTTCACCGCGGCCGATGCCCGTTTCCACGAGACCCTGCTCCGGGCGAGCCACAACAAGGTCTTTCACCAGCTGTCGTCCATCATCCATGCAGCACTTTCCTATGCGCTGCACGCCTCCAACCGGGCGTCGGCGAAGCGCGACGAGGCGCTGGATGTGCACCGCGATCTCGTGGACGCGCTGCGGCTTCGCGACGGCGTCCGCGCGGAAACCTGTTCGCGCCACATTCTCGATCTCGCCGCGCGCGACCTGTCGGCGCTGATGGGCAAGGCTGATGAAACCTGACGCATTTTGCGGGAAGAAGAGGCCCGCGAAATGCGGATGGTTTCGCCTCTATCCCGCAGGGGCGGGGCCTCGGCATCGAGGTGGACGTGCAATATATGATCGAGCGCGCCAAGGAAGGCTATCGCTGGCGCAAGCCTGTCTGGCGCCATGAAGACGGCAGCATCGCCGAGCGGTGATCTAAGGCCACTGACGCGGGAGCCGGAGCAATGCCCTGACTTTTCGCCTGCCGTTGCGGTGGACGGAATCACCTGCGGCGCCTATGTCTTACGGGCACTATCCAAGGAGAGATTCATGCGTCCCACTTCCGGTTTCATCATTGCCGCACTCGCTGTCCTGGCGCTTGCCGGCTGCAGCACGACGGCCGCCGACAACACGACCTATGCCCGTCCGGCAGCATCGGGCGGCGCGGTTTCCATCCCGCTGAACTGATAACGCGGCTCCGAAGGCCTGACGGATCGTCAGGCTTTGCGGAGCGGGAGACTGATGGCGGCCCGGTAGTGGCCGCCGTTCACCGGACCTGACGTGAACTGCCACCGATTGCCGAAACGGGCTTGCAGCCGATCGGCGATATTCCTCAGCCCGATGCCCATGCCGGCCGGCTTGCGGCCCGCCTGTTCCGGCGGCAGATCGTTTTCGACGCTCAACACCAGGCGGTCGGTCTCCTGCCGCGCTTCCAGCACGATGGAGACGCGTCTCGTTGACGGCCCGACGCCGTGTTTGACGGCATTTTCGATCAAGGGCTGAAGAATGAGGTTCGGCACGAGCGCGGTTTCAAGCTCCGCGGGAAGGCGAATCTCGAAAGCCATGCGCTCTCCGAAGCGTTCGTGTTCGATTTCGAGATAGTCGCGTTGCAGCGCTATCTCCTGCGCCAGCGGCACGTCGTGCAGCGGGTTGAGCGACAGGGTCGTCTGCAAAAAGCGCGACAAAGACAGCACCATGCGGTCCGCCCGCCCTGCCGATCCCTCCTCGATGAGCCCGGCGATGGAATTCAGCGTGTTGAAGAGAAAATGCGGATTGAGTTCGTAGCGCAGCGCCCGCATTTCCGCGTCGAGCTTGCGGCGTTGCGCATTGAGCAGCGAAAGTGCTGCCACATAGAAACCGAAGACGATGACGTTCCAGATCATGCTGAAGCGGAACTGCAGGAGCGCTTTCTCCCACGTATTGGCGATCGCAAAACCGGGTACGCTGTGGCCGCCCGGCAGGACATGCGGGCCGGCCAGCATGATGATGGCGATATCGAGTGCGGCCTGGCTCATGCCGATGAGGACGACGGCGAGGATACCCAAGCCGATGGCCAGCCCTTTCGGCCGGTTTTGAAGGTGCTGGAGTATTCTTGCCAGAACGAGGGCGAGCAGAATGCTGCTCAACCAGCCGGGAGCGATGATCGGCAGGCCGCCCGGCAGCATCAGGATGTCGTTGATCGACAGCGCCGTCCACAAGGTGACGGCCAACACAAGCGCCTCGCGCCCACTCAGCATGCCTGCCATGAAAACTCCCGAGCCGCCGTTCCGGCCGTCGATCAAACACCGTGCTTTGCTATGCCTTGGAAGCGGGGAGAGGAAAATGGCCTCGTAACCCTTGTGCACGAAAAACCCGACTTGCGATCGCAAGCCGGGTTTTTCGATCGAGAGCGGATGACGCTTAGTGCGAGTCGGCCATGCGGGCCGCTTCCACCGCGGAGGACTGGCTGAACCCCACGCCGTTGAAGAAGGCATTGAGGATGACGGCGACGATCGAGGCGAGCACGATGCCCGATTCGATGATCGGGTGGATCGCATGCGGCATCCACATCAGGTAGTTCGGCGCCAACAGCGGAATGAGACCGAAGCCGACCGAAACGGCAACCACGAAGAGGTTGTTGCGCGAGGACTTGAAGTCGACATTGGCGAGGATGCGCACACCCGTTGCCGCGACCATGCCGAACATCACCAGGCCCGCACCGCCGAGCACGAAGGTCGGAACGGCCTCGACGAGGGCGCCCATCTTCGGGATGAGGCCGAGGATGATCATGATCACGCCGGCCGCCACGCAGACATAGCGGCTCTTCACGCCGGTAACGCCGACAAGGCCCACGTTCTGCGAGAAGCTCGTATAGGGGAAGGTGTTGAACAGGCCGCCGATCATCGTGCCGATGCCGTCGACGCGCAGGCCCGAGGTCAGCTGCTGCTGGCCGATCGGCCGATCGGTGATTTCGCCAAGCGCGAGGAACATGCCGGTCGATTCAATCATCACGACGATCATGACGAGCGCCATGGTGGCGATCAGCACCGGTTCGAAGATCGGCATGCCGAAGCGCAGCGGCGTGACGACGGCAAACCAGCCGGCATCGCCGACGCGGTCGAAATGCATCATGCCGAAAATCGTGGCCGCGATGCAGCCGATGACGACGCCGGCAAGCACCGCGATATTGCTGATCAGGCCCTTGCCGAAGCGGGCGATGAGCAGGATCGAGATCAATACCAGAGCCGAAAGCGCGATATGGCTCGGCTCGGCATAAACAGGGTTGGAAATGCTGGGCGCGATGGCAAGACCATCGGGAACGGCCGGGCCGCCGGTCTTGGCGAGTTCTTTCATCTGCGTCAGCCATTCGGCATGCGCCGGGTCGATCAGCTTGGGCGCCGTCGGGCCGAAGGGATTGCCGAAGGTCCAGTTGATGCCGACGCGCATCAGCGACACGCCGATGACGAGGATGATCGTGCCCGTCACGACGGGCGGGAAGAAGCGCAGCAGGCGTCCCATGAGCGGCGCAAGCAGCAGGGCGATGAAGCCGGCCCCGATGATGGCACCGAAGATCATGCGCGCGCCTTCCTGGCCGGGATTGAGCGTCGCCATGGAAACCATGGGGCCGACGGACGCG
>CBFGOD010000346.1:0-5069 GCA_965650295.1 uncultured Shinella sp.
GCCGTCGTCGCTGACCGAGAGATCGTGCGTGCCGATGCCGTAGGTCTGGTATTCGCCGATGCGGCGATAGTTGTCCCGCGCATCATAGAGGCCGATGACGCCGCGATTGGCGTCGAAATCGTTCTCGCTGGCATAGAGCAGCCGGCCATCGGGCGAAAAGCAGCCGTGGCCGAAGAAGTGCCGGTCCTCGGCGGCGGCGATGGTTATCGGCTGCTGCTTGCCGCTGCGGTCGATCACCAGCGCGAAGGTGCCGGGGCGGCGGGCGAAGGCGACGAGATGGTTCGTGGCGGGGGAAAAAGCCATGCCGTGGCTGCGGGCGGGCAGCGGTGTGCGCTCGATCACGCTGCCGTCTTCGGCAAGAACCGCAATGCCGAAGCTGCCGTCAGGGGCCTTGTAGCCGGAAGCGAAGACGGCGTCGGTCTGCGCCAACGCGAAGGCACCCTGCGGGGCAAGCGTCGCCGCCCAGGCTGCACCCGCCATGCGCAGGAAGGTGCGCCGGTCGAGAAGCGCGCTTTGGCCGCCCGGCTTGCGCATCAGTCGCCGTCCGAGAAGGAGAAGCCGGAGCCGAGCCCAATGGCGCCGCCATAACCGCCGTCGAAGGCAAGGATCAGCTCGCGCGTGTTGACGAGCAGAAAGTTGATCTTCTGCTGCTCTTCCGGCGTGGACACCGCCTTTTCCATGTCGGTCTCGATGGTCGGGGTGATCCGGCGCAGCGATTTCAGGATGAAATCGATATTGCCGTTGACCGAGGCGATGCTGGGATCGATGAGGTCGCTCATGCCGGACTTGTCGAACAGGGTCTGGAGGCCTTCGAGATTGGCTTCGATCGACGTCCAGGTATTGTGCGAGCGCCAGAACACCGCCGATTTCGGCCGGGCGATGCCGCCATTGCGGTAGAAGGTCTCGATGCGCTGGTCGCGCACCGCCTCCGTGCCATGCACGAGAATACCGAGCAGCGCCGTCATTGCCTCCTTGCTGGTGCGGAAGACGGGATTGTCGGGGCCGGGATGTTTCCAGTCCTTCTGCACACCGTCGGGTGCATCCCAGGCGGCGGCGAGTTGGCCGGCCGTCGTCCGGATATGGGTGGCTACGGCAGCGGCATAGCGGCAGCGGAAGGCATTCGGTTCCTTTGAGATGGCGTCCGAGCCGGTGCCGTAAAGGGCGAATTCGATGGCTCCAAAACCCTGGATCGCGACACTCTTGCTGCCCATGGTCGCGGCGTCGGCATCCGCCTCGTCCGCCTTCTGCAACAGCGCCTGCACCTGTTTCAGGCCAGTGCCCTTGCGGTCGGGATAGAACAGGATGCGCTCGAAGCGGTTGTCGTCGATCACAGGGCCGATGCGCACGATTTCGATCCGGCCCCAATCGGTGACGGCCTGACGGAAGGCCGCATCGACGGCCTTGCGGCCCTCGTCGGAGGGCGCCTTGCAATAGGCCGTGGTCGTTTCGGCGAGCTTGCCGGCGGAGGCTTCGAAGGTCCGGTAGCCCGGCCGGATCACGTCGTCGATGGCGCGCGTCATGATGCCGGTGACGATCTCTCCGGTCAGCGCCGGCACGGCGGGCGCGCTGCCTTCCTGTGCCGATGCCGGCAGGCTCGTTGCAAACAGGAGGGAGGCGGCAAGCAGGGAGCCGAACCGAGGGAAAGACGGGCGCTGGGTCATCAGAGGCTCTCCAGGAAGGTCAGAAGGGCGTCGCGGTCGTGTTTTTCCAGCGCGGCGAAGCGGTCGCGTGCCTTCTGGCCCTCGCCGCCGTGCCACAGAATGGCCTCGGTGAGGGAGCGCGCGCGCCCGTCATGCAGGAAGAACGTATGGCCGTTGACGGTTTTTGTAAGGCCGATACCCCAGAGCGGCGGCGTGCGCCACTCCTGTCCGCTCGCAACGCCGACCTGCTGCCCATCGGCAAGGCCTTCGCCCATGTCGTGCAGCAGGAAATCGGAATAGGGCCAGATGAGCTGGA
The DNA here is from genome assembly GCA_965650295.1 of uncultured Shinella sp. Taxonomy (GTDB): domain Bacteria; phylum Pseudomonadota; class Alphaproteobacteria; order Rhizobiales; family Rhizobiaceae; genus Shinella. The sequence goes on from CBFGOD010000346.1 coordinate 1,957, forward strand.
AGGCCTGCGCCGGGTTGGCGGCATCGCGCCGCGTCACGAATTTCGGATGGTGACAGGAAATGCAGCCCGTCTCGTAAAACAGGCGTTTTCCCTCGAGTGTCTCGGCGAAACTCGCCTTGCGCCGCGCCGGTACGGCGAGGTTTTCGGCGTAGAAGGTCACGAGATCCATGACCGGCGGCGGCGCTTCCGCGTCGCCCAGCCGCTTCTGCACGCCATCGGGGCGCTCGATGCAGGCGGTTTGCGCCGGCATGCAATCGCCCTGGTGCAACGGCACTTCCGGCGTCGAGATGCCGATATCGAAGGCGAAGGCGTCGGCGCTCTGCTGGCGCACGGTGGCCGACTGCGCCTTCCAGCCGAACCGGCCGAGCGCCTGTTTACCCGTCGTGGGATCGATGGCAATCGCCGCCTTGCCGCTGATGCCGTCTCCATCCGCGTCGTCGGGGTCGGCGAGAGCGAAAATGTCCGCCGCATGGATGGCCTCGACCAGGCCGAGGCCGAGCATGGGCTGGGTCACACGCGGCGAGAGCGTGGTCGTCGCATCGAGGTCGCCATAGGCGAGGTCGGCGACGGAATAGGTCGGGCGGCGGAGAGACACGACCTCGCCGCCGGCCAGCGTAACGGGCTGCTCCGTATACGCGATGACCATGCGGCCCTCGGCCTTGAGGCCCGGAATGGCCTGGTCCTGCAATTGCCGGCCGTAGATCGGATCCGGCAGGCTCATCGCATGGAAGCTCTTCAGCGCCGCCTCTTCCTCGGGCGTCGCCGCCGGGCGGGCGAGGCGCAGGAACATCGAGGTGGCGTCCGCCGTGTTGTCCTCCGGCGGATGGCCGCGGCCGTCCTTGATGTGGCAGGACTGGCAGGAGCGGGCATTGTAGAGCGGCCCAAGCCCATCGGAAGCCTGCGTGGAGGAGGGTGAGGAGACCCAGAGTTTCTGGAACAGCGCATTGCCGAGCTTGAAGGTCTCGCGCTCCTCGAAGGTGATGTTTTCGGAAAAATGGGAAAAGCTGTTGCGGTCGATTTTCGCAAGCGAGGTCGCAGCACCGGCGGACATCGCCTCGTAAGGCTCGGCCTTGGAGAAATCCGTCGTCAGGGCCGTGACGGCCTGCACGCGCTTCAGGTCCTTGTCCGAGAGGTCGTCGCGGCCGCGCGTCTGCGACTGCGCGCTCCCCAGAACGAAAACGCCTGCCGCGACGGTGAACGCGGCGGAAACCGCGAGCAGGCGACGGGCAGGGCGTTCTGTCATGCGGGAAATCGGGCCGCATCCCGAAAGGGAGGCGGCCCGCCTTGTTTGTTATTTGAAGACGGCGCTAGGATTATCCAGGCTGTCGGAGCCTTCAAGCTCGATCTTGCCGAGATCCAGCGACCCGATGACGCGTTCGATCGTCTTGGTCTGGTCGATCAGGCTGTCGATGGCGGTCTGGACGACCTTGTTGCCGGCTTCGTTGCCTTCGCCGATCATCTGGTCATAGGCTTCGCCACCATCCGCGCGATCCTTGAGCGCCTGGAAGGCGGCATGGCTGGCGTCGAGCTTGGCCTTCATCTCCGTGTCGAGTGCGGCGTCCTTTTCCGCGACGAGCTCGGAGAGCGACGGGCCGGTGAGCTTGGAACCGTCAGGGCGGGTATATTCGCCCGTATAGACGGTCTGAATGCCGGCGACGTCGTAGTAGTGCGAGTTGTGCGTGTTGTCGGAGAAGCAATCATGCTCTTCTTCCGGATCGTGCAGCAGCAGGCCGAGCTTCATGCGCTCGCCGGCGAGTTCGCCATAGGAGAGCGAGCCCATGCCGGTGAGCATGGCGGTGATGCCGGCCTTCGGGTCCGCGGTTACGTTCTTGGTGGCGTCGCCATCGGCGGCCCAGGCCTTCACCATCTCTTCGAGATCGGTGACGAGCAGCGAGGTCGCGGCCTTCAGATAGGCGGCGCGGCGGTCGCAATTGCCGTTGGTGCACTTGTCCTTGTCGTAGTCCGTCGCCGGGCGGTTGCCCGCACCCGGACCGGTGCCGTTCAGGTCCTGGCCCCAGAGCAGGAATTCGATGGCGTGGTAGCCGGTCGCCACGTTCGCCTCGACTTCGCCGGCCTCGTGCAGCTCCTGCAGCACGGCGGGCGTGATCGTCGTGGCGTCGATCGTCTTGCCGGCGATTTCCAGCTTCGGATTGGCGATGACATTGCCGACGAACAGCGCGTTCTCGTCGCTTTCCGTGCCGTAGCTCGGGTCGACATAGTCGATCAGGCCTTCGTCGAGCGGCCAGGCGTTCACCTTGCCTTCCCAATCGTCGACGATCGGGTTGCCGAAGCGGTAGGCTTCCGTCTGCTGGTAGGGCACGCGCGACTTCAGCCACGCCTCGCGCGCCGCCTTCAGCGTTTCGTCGCTCGGCTTGGCGATGAGGGCATCGACCGCTGCATCGAGGGCCTTCGCCGCATCGAGCGAGTCGGAATATTTGGCATGGGCGATTTCGGCATAGTGCTTGACGATCGCAGCCGGATCAGCCGCCGCATGGGCAGAGCCGATGGCAAGGCTCGACGTCGCGGCAGCAAGCACAAAGGCGGCCGCGCGAAGGAAGGAAGTGGTCATGACGTCTCCTGGTGTCCTGTTTGGCATGTCCCCCCGACACCGGGCGTCGCAGTAAAAAGCGGCCGACCGGATGGCCCGGCTCAAGCCGGACCCGGGTTTATTCAGGCCTTGATGTCATGGACCAAATAAAAACTGGTGTCAAAGTGTATAGTTTAGAACGATTTCAAGGTATTTCCCGGCGATTGACAGATCACAAGGCGTCACGCCTTGCGACCCATCGCGCAGAAGAAGAAACCGTCCGTATCGGTCGAGGCCGGGGTCAGCGTCACGGTCTTGCCGTCGCGTGAGCGTGGCTGCGGCTTGCCGCTGCCGAACAGGTTCTGCCAGGTCTCCGACGCCGAAAGAATCTCGAAATCCGGATTGGCCCGGCAGAAGCCGTGGGCCTGCTCCTCGTTTTCCTGCGGCAGGATCGAACAGGTGACATAAAGCAGGAACCCGCCGGGCCGCACGAAGGCGCTGGCATTGGCCAGTGCTTCCTGCTGCTGGCTGTTGCGCTCTTCCAGGTTCTTCTCGGTGAGGCGCCATTTCGTGTCCGGGCGACGGC
>CBFGOD010000347.1:0-5055 GCA_965650295.1 uncultured Shinella sp.
CAGGATCACGCTCGATGGCACGCTCCCGCTTGCGGACGCGCTCTCGGGCGCGCCCGTCGCACTGCTGCTCGGCGTTTAGCGGATATCCCGCGCCAGATCCTGCAGCCGCCGGAAGGCATGGTAACGCTTCGCGTGCAACGCCTCGGTTTCCGCGCCGCCGGGCTGGTAGGTGCGATCGATAGCCGAAAGGGCAGCCATGGCATCCCGCACATCCGGGAAGGCACCACCCGCGACACTACCGAGGATGGCCGCGCCGAGGAGCACCGGCTCTTCCGCGCGCGTGGCAAGCAGCGGCTTGCCGGTGGCATCCGCGAGAAGCTGGCGCACGAGATCGAGCTGGCCGGCGCCGCCGCTGATGACGATCTTATCGACAGGCGCGCCGGCCGCAGCCTGTGCGTCGATGATCTGTCGCAGGCCGTAGCCGATGCCGCAGAGGCCGGCGATGTAGAGCGCGACGAGATTGTCGAGTTCACGCTCCATGCCGAGGCCGACAATGGCGGCGCGGGCATGGGGATCGGCGAAGGGCGCGCGGTTGCCGAGGAATTCCGGCACGACATGCAGGCCATCCGCGAGCTTTGCGACCTCGGAAAGCGAACCAGCCTTCTCCGAAGCCAGCTCCGCCAGCAGGACCGGCAGGGAAAGGCCGCGCGATTGCGCAAGCGCCTTGGCCTCGGCCGCTGCCGGATGGAAGGAGAGAAGCTGCTCGATGGCGGCGCCCGCCGCGGACTGGCCGCCCTCGTTGAGCCACATGCCCGGCACCATGGCGGAGAAATACGGCCCCCAGACACCCGGCACGAAGACCGGTTCGTGCGTCGAGGTCATGGTGCAGGAGGAGGTGCCGAAGACATAACCGAGATTGTTTTCCGGTGGACCGTCGACACCCACCGTGCCGATACCACCCGCATGGGCATCGATCATGCCCGCACCAACCGGAATGCCTGCAACAAGGCCGAGTTCGGCCGCCGCCGTCTCGGTCAGGCCCTCGCCAAGCGGCGTACCGGGTTCGACGACGCGCTGGCCGATGCGCACGAAATCCTGGTCTGCAAGAACACCGAGGCCGATGCCGTGGAAATAGCCGGGATCCCAGCGCTTTTCATGCGCCAGATAGGTCCATTTGCAGGTGACGGTGCAGGTGGAACGGGCCAGATCGCCCGTCGCACGCCAGGTCAGGAAATCAGCGAGATCGAAGAACTGCCAGGCGGCATCGAAGATTTCAGGGCGGTTTTCCTTCAGCCACAGCAGCTTCGGCGTCTCCATCTCCGGCGAGATGATACCGCCGACATAGCGCAGCACATCGTAACCCCCGGCATTGATGCGCTCGACCTGATCGACCGCCCGGTGATCCATCCAGACGATGATGTCGCGTTCGGAGTTCTCCGACGGCCCCACGGGCAGCGGCTTGCCCCCTTCCCCGAGCACGACCAGCGAGCAGGTCGCATCGAAGCCGATGCCGGCGACACTTTCCGGCGAGACCCCTGCCTTTCCGACCGCCTCGCGCACCGAGGCGCAGACGGCGGCCCAGATTTCCGTGCTCGACTGCTCGACCATCGCGCCCGGCTCGCGAAACAGCGAGATATCGCGTTTTCCCGAAGCCAGCATGCGGCCGGAGAGATCGAAGAGGCCGGCCCTGGCGCTGCCGGTGCCGACATCGACGCCGACAAGGTTGCGTTCGCCGCCCGGGGGCTGCGCGGAGGAAGGAGTGCTCATGGGTCTACCGCCTGCATTCTGGAATTTTTTCGGGCAAGCGGCGTCATGCCGCTTGCCGCTCGCTTAGAGATCGACGCTGTTGGGCAGGATGACGAGGTCGCGGATCGTGACGTTGCGCGGCCGCGTCAGCATGAAGAGCACGGCATCGGCCACTTCCTTCGGCTGCATCAGGCTGCCATTGGCCAGCGCCTCGTCCATCTTCTCCTTCGGCCAGTCGTCGAGCAGCGCCGTGACGACCGGGCCAGGCAGGACAGCGCCGACGCGCACACCATGCTGCGCCACCTGCCGACGCGTCGAATGCACGAAGGCCTGCACGGCGAATTTCGACGCCGTATAGATCGGTTCCCAGATGACGGGCACGACACCGGCAATCGACGAGGTGAACAGGATGTCGCCCGTCTTCTTCTCGATCATGTAGGGCAGAACCGCATGCACCGAGCGGAAGGCCGCGTTGATGTTGAGGTTCAGCATGCGGTCCCAGGCATCCGGGTCGCCCTCCGCCACCGGACCGCCGATATAGGCGCCGGCATTGGCGTGGAAGACATCCAGTCCACCGGTGATGTCGAGGATGCGCGGCAGCATGCCGGAGACATCGGACGGCGTCAGCAGGTCGACGACGAGCGGCAGGGCGTTCGGCCCGAGCTCCTTGCAGAGCTGCTCAAGCCTGTCCTTGGCGCGATCGACCAACACCACCTTCGCACCCTCGGCCAAGAGCGTCTTGGCGCATTCGAGGCCGATGCCGGAAGCGGCACCTGTGATGGCGGCGATCTTACCCTTCATGAGGTCAGCCATGGTCTAAAACTCCATTTCAATATGCGTTAGGCGCGGCCGTGGCTGACGCGGGAGCGACGGGCGAGCGAGTCGACGATGACGGCAATGGCGAGAACACCACCCGTGATCATGTAGCGCAGCGAGGACGACAGGTTGAGCAGCGTCAGCCCGTTCGAGATCGCCTGAATGACGATGATGCCGAGCAGGGCCGAATAGGCGCTGCCGCGTCCGCCGAACAGGCTGGTGCCGCCGATGACGGCTGCGGCGATGGCATTGAGGTTGACGTCGCCCGTACCGGCCTGCTGGCTGGAAGAGGCAAGGCGCGAGGCCGAGAGGATGCCGCCGAGCGCCGCCAGCGTCGAGCAGAGCATGAAGGCGCTCATATAGATGCGGCGCACATTGATGCCCGAGCGGCGCGCCGCTTCCTTGTTGCCGCCGACGGCGAACATCGAGCGGCCCCACTGCGTGCGCGTCAGCGCATAGTTGAGGATGACGGCGAGCGCGATGAAGAGCGCGAACATCCAGGGCATGCCGCGGCCCAGATTGAGATAGAAGACGGCAGCCTCCAGCGCGACCGTCAGCACGGCGGCCTTGAGGATCAGCGCGCGCATCGGCTGCGCCGAGAGATTGGCGGCGAGGCGCTGGTTGCGGGTCCTCAGGCCACGACCGATCATGACGAGACCGGGCAGCAGCGCCAGCGTGTGCGACAGCCAGTCGGGCATGATCAGGATCTGGCCGAAGCGCACCAGTGACGAGGCATAGGGCAGATTGATCGAACCGGTCGGGCCGAGAATGTAGAGCTGCATGCCGAGCAGCGCGAGCAGGCCGGCGAGCGTTGCGACGAAGCTAGGCATGCCAAGGCGATTGTAAAGCGTCGCATAGAGCAGGCCGACGCCCGCACCGACGACGAGGGCGGCCAGGATGGCACCGGCGATCGGCCAGCCCTGGTTAACCCAGAGCACACCGACCATCGCCGAGGCGAGACCGCTCATAGAGCCGACCGACAGGTCGATTTCTCCGAGCACCAGCACGCAGACGATGCCGAGCGAGATGACGCCAACCGTAGCGCAGTCGAACAGCAGGTTCACGAGATTGTTCGGCGCCAGGAAGATCGGGTTCAGCGCGGAGAACACGATGGAGATGACGACGAGGCCGACGGCAACGGGCAGCATGCCGAGATCGCCGGAGCGCACGCGGTCGACAAAGCCCTTGGCCATGGCGGCAAGGCTGTCATCGTGGCGCACACGCTCGTCGCTGCGGTCCAGCATGGGCTGGGATGGATTCTGGCTCATGCTGCACCCCCGTTATGTTCGTGTGCTTCGCCAGCCTTGCGGTCGGCACGACGCGAAACGGAATTGTCCGTGGCGCCGGTAATGGCGGAAATGAGGTCCTGGTTGGAGGATTCGGGCGTGAAGACGCCGTTGTTCTTGCCAAGACGCAGCACGACGATACGGTCCGCCACGGCGCGTACGTCTTCCATGTTGTGACTGATGATGATGACGCCGAGGCCGCGATCGCGCACGCGCTCGATGAGGTTCAGCACCTCGGCCGTCTGCGCCACGCCAAGCGCCGCCGTCGGCTCGTCCAGCATGATGAGCTTGGGATTGAGCAGCAGCGAGCGCGCGATAGCCACCGTCTGGCGCTGACCGCCGGAAAGCGAGGCGATGGGTTCACGGACAGACGGAATACGGGCGGCAAGCTCGCGCAGCAACGTCCAGGCGCGCACCTCCATCGCCACTTCATCGAGTGCCCAGGGCGACATTTCGTGGCCGAGGAAGAGGTTGGCGACAACGTCGAGGTTTTCGCAGAGCGCAAGGTCCTGGAAAACGGTGGCGATGCCCATGTCCAGCGCCTTGGCGGGCGTATCGAGCGACACCTGCTGGCCGCAGAATTCGATCGTGCCGGACGAGGGCTGGTGCACGCCGGCGAGCACCTTGACCAGCGTCGACTTGCCGGCGCCGTTATCGCCGACCAGCGCAACGACTTCGCCGGCCTTCACGTCGAGTTCGATATCCGTCAGCGCGGAGACGGCGCCGAAATTCTTGGATACGCCGCTGAGACGTATGACCGATTGCCCCTTGGCGGGAAGACTTAACGTGGCTGTCATGGCCCCAGAACCTTCAGAAAGACCTTGCGACTGATCGAAATGTCCGGCCGCGGGAGGCCACGGCCGGACACGATGGGCTCAATTAGTTGATGATGCCGAGTTTGCGGCAACCTTCAACATATTCGCCCGTGCAGACTTCTTCTGGCTTGTTGATGCCCTTATCGAAAATCTCGGCCTTGATGTTTTCAGCCGTCACGACCGCCGGAACGAACAGCTGCGAAGGCGTTTCGTAGAGCTTGTGGGTCGCTTCCGGGGTCTCGCCCTTGAGCAGCTTGACGGCAACGCCGGCGGCAGCGGCAGCCACGATTTCGGACGGCTTGGAGATCGTATTGTACTGGTCGCCCGATATGATGAGCTGGAGAGCTGCAATCGTCGCGTCGTTGCCGGTCACCGGCGGCATTTCCTTGACGCCGGCGGCCTTCAGAGCCGCGATCGCGCCGCCGCCCGTGCCGTCATTGGCCGCCACGATG
>CBFGOD010000348.1:0-5049 GCA_965650295.1 uncultured Shinella sp.
CTTCTTTTTCGGCGCCAAGCCAATGGGCCTGGGCAGAAACCACGGCAAGCTTGCTCACGGCGAAGGGCTTGAGAAGGAGCTCCTCGTTGGTGGCCGCGTCCGACAACACGCCTATATCTGCAAAACCTGCCGCGACACTGCGTGCGATCTCATGGCTCTGGCGCTCGCGGAGCTCGACATCGACCTGAGAATGGGCAGCAAGCCAGGGCGACAGCCGTGTGGGAAGGGTTTCAACGATAGCCGCCGTGTTGGCAACGACACGAATGGTCGCCCGTATGCCCTTTGCATAGAGGCTCAGTTCCCCACGCATCAAAGCGGCCTGGTTGAGTATTTCGCGGGCATGGTGGGAAAGTGCCTCGCCCGCCTCCGTCAGCACGACACCTCGGCGCCCCCTCTGCAAGAGGCGAACCCTTCCCGTCGCCTCCATTTCCCTCAAGCGATCGCTGGCCGCAGCAAGAGAAAGGCCGACATCGGCTGCTCCATGGGTGATGCTGCCGGCATCCGCGACGGCGAGAAAGAGGCGAAGATCGGTGAAGTCGAAGCGCATCCTCCGATGCTACAGGCGATTGAGCCTTCGGTCCAGACGAAGGCTCAATACGGGAACGCCGCATTGTGCATGGCGTTGCAAGGCGTATGAGAGAGGTCATGACCGACCTTTCGATCTCGACCCTGCTCGCCCTCCTGGCGACCTTCTTTGCCGCCGGAACGGTCAAAGGGGTGACCGGCATGGGGCTCCCGACCGTGGCCATGGGAATATTGGGCAGTCTGCTGTCACCGCTCGCGGCAGCATCGTTGCTCATCATTCCGTCCTTTGTGACGAATGTCTGGCAGTTGCTCGCGGGACCGAGCTTCATGGGCATCGTGCGCAGGCTCTGGACGATGATGGCGGGTGTGGTCGCCGGAACGCTCGGCAGTGCCTCGATGCTGACAGGCGCGGATACCCGCCTAAGCACGTTTCTGCTGGGGCTGGCGCTCACCGCGTATGCCGTCTACACGCTGTTCGCAAAGCCCTACCGGATTGCCCGACGACATGAACGCTGGCTCTCGCCGGTGCTTGGAACAGCAACCGGCTTCATCGCGGGCGCAACGGGTGTGTTCGTCATCCCGGCCGTGCCCTATGTGCAGGCGCTCGGTTTCGACAGGGACGATCTCGTCCAGGCGCTCGGCCTTTCGTTCACGGTCTCAACGGTCGCCCTCGCAATCGGACTGGCAATACAAGGCGCGTTTCATCTCGACGGGGTGACGCTTTCGGCTCTCGCCGTCGTTCCGGCTTTGATGGGAATGTGGGCCGGGCAATATATCAGGCGGGCCGTCACGCCAGCCATGTTCAAACGCTGCTTCCTGAGCGCGCTTGCGCTTCTGGGAGCCGAGATGATGTTGCGGGGCATCTGGTAGTCCACGCTCTGGAATGTCCGGTATTCGCGCATTCCGGATGCAAAACCGCTTCGCACTTTTTCCGGAATTGCTCTATAGAGCCGGCATGATCACGATTTCCGGCCTCACCGCCCGCATTGCCGGGCGTCTTCTCATCGATAACGCCTCCCTTTCGCTGCCGAGCGGCGTGAAGGTGGGCCTCGTCGGGCGCAACGGCACCGGCAAGTCGACGCTGTTCCGCGTCATCACCGGCCAGCTCGCCTCGGAAGCCGGCACCGTCACGATGCCGAAGAATGCGCGTATCGGCCAGGTGGCGCAGGAAGCGCCGGGCACGGACGAATCGCTGATCGAGATCGTGCTTTCCGCCGACAAGGAGCGCGCGAGCCTCCTCAAGGAAGCGGAAACGGCTGATGATCCGCACCGGATCGCCGAAATCCAGACGCGGCTCACGGATATCGGGGCGCATTCCGCGGAATCACGCGCGGCGAGCATTCTCGCCGGCCTCGGCTTCGATCACGAGGCGCAGCTTCGCCCGGCAAAGAGCTTCTCCGGCGGCTGGCGCATGCGTGTGGCGCTGGCGGCCGTGCTGTTTTCCGAGCCGGACCTGCTTTTGCTCGACGAACCGACCAACTATCTCGACCTCGAAGGCACATTGTGGCTGGAAGACTATGTGCGGCGCTATCCGCACACCGTCATCATCATCAGCCACGACCGCGATCTCCTGAACACCGCCGTCAACGCCATCGTGCATCTCGATCAGCAGAAGCTGACCTTCTATCGCGGCTCTTATGACCAGTTCGAGCGCCAGAAGGCCGAGAACGACGAGTTGCAGATGAAGGCCAAGGCCAAAAACGAGGCCGCGCGCAAACATCTGCAGAGCTTCATCGATCGCTTCAAGGCCAAGGCCACCAAGGCCAAGCAGGCGCAGAGCCGCGTGAAGGCGCTGGAGCGCATGGGCACGGTGGCGGCCGTCATCGAGACGCATGTCCAGCCGATCACCTTCCCGGAGCCGGAAAAGCAGCCGGCCTCGCCGATCATCGCCATCGAGGGCGGCGCGGTGGGCTATACGCCCGGGCAGCCGATCCTCAAGCAGATCAATCTGCGCATCGACAATGACGACCGCATCGCGCTGCTCGGCTCGAACGGCAACGGCAAGTCGACCTTCGCGAAGTTCATCTCGGGACGGCTGGAGGCCGAGACGGGCGCGGTCAAGCGCGCGCCGGGCCTGAAGATCGGCTTCTTCGCGCAGCACCAGCTGGACGACCTCATTCCCGACCAGTCACCCGTCGAGCATGTGCGCCGGCTGATGCCGGAAGCGCCGGAAGCCAAGGTGCGCGCCCGTGTTGCCCAGATGGGCCTTGCGACGGAAAAGATGGCGACGGCCGCCAAGGACCTTTCCGGCGGCGAGAAGGCACGTCTGCTGATGGGCCTTGCCGCCTTCGACGCGCCGAACCTGCTGATCCTCGACGAACCGACGAACCATCTCGACATCGACAGCCGCCGCGCGCTGATCGAGGCGCTGAACGACTATGAAGGCGCCGTCATCCTGATCTCGCACGACCGCCACCTCATCGAGGCGACCGTCGACCGGCTTTGGCTGGTCAACAACGGCACCGTCAAAACCTTCGACGGCGACATGGAGGAATATCGCAGCCTCATCGTCCAGTCGCCCAAGAAGGACGACAAGGACAAGGCCTCCTCCAACGGCGATACGGCCAACAAGGCCGACCAGCGCAAGGCCAATGCCGACCGCCGCGCGCAGTTTGCGCCGCTGAAGAAAAAGATCAACGAAATCGAATCCCTGACGGCAAAACTGCACAAGCAGATTCAGCTTCTTGATACGGAGCTTGCAGATCCCGTCCTCTATGAAAAGAGCCCGGCCAAGGCCGCCGAGAAGGCAAAACTGCGCTCGATGGCCGTCGACAAGCTGAACAACGCCGAGGAACAGTGGCTGGAGCTTTCGGCGGAATACGAGGAGGCGATGGCCGGCTGACCCCGGCTACGCCATTTCAAGAAACGCTCAAAAAACAGGCAGATAGCGGGTTGCTCCGTCTAAGACGAAAGTCGTAGCAGGCCTGTTCCGCGTTCTTTGCCACCTTGGCTTGAAACCCCTTCCCCGACATGATTAGCTCCGGCCTGATGACACGAGGGCGGATGAAAACATCCGTTCGCCATTGGGAGGAAACTATGGATCGTCGTTCATTCATGAAGAAGGCCGGTGTCGCGGGTGTGGGCGGTGCGGCCGCCACCGTGCTGGCATCACCGGCCATCGCGCAGAGCAATCCGAAGATCAACTGGCGTCTCGCCTCGTCGTTCCCGAAATCGCTCGACACCATCTACGGCGGCGCCGAAGTGCTGTCGAAATACGTCTCCGAAGCGACGGATGGCAATTTCCAGATCCAGGTCTTCGCCGCCGGTGAAATCGTGCCCGGCCTCCAGGCCGCCGATGCCGCCTCGGCCGGCACCGTGGAAGCCGCTCACACCGTTTCCTACTATTACTGGGGCAAGGACCCGGTCTGGGCGCTGGGTGCCGCCGTGCCCTTCGCGCTCAACGCGCGCGGCATGAACGCCTGGCAGTATCATGGCGGCGGCATCGACATGTTCAACGAGTTCCTGGCGACGCAGGGCCTCGTCGGCTTCCCCGGCGGCAATACCGGCGTGCAGATGGGTGGCTGGTTCCGCAAGGAAATCAAGACCGTCGCCGACATGCAGGGCCTGAAGATGCGCATCGGCGGCTTTGCCGGCAAGGTCGTCGAGAAGCTCGGCGTCGTGCCGCAGCAGATCGCCGGCGGCGACATCTATCCCTCGCTGGAAAAAGGCACGATCGACGCCGCCGAATGGGTCGGCCCCTATGACGACGAGAAGCTCGGCTTCTACAAGGTCGCCCCCTACTACTACTATCCCGGCTGGTGGGAAGGCGGCCCGACGGTGCATGCCATGTTCAACAAGGCGGCCTTCGACGGCCTGCCGAAGGCCTATCAGTCGCTGCTGCGCACGGCCTGCCAGGCGACCGACGCCAACATGCTGCAAAAATACGACTACCTGAACCCCTCGGCGATCAAGCGCCTCGTCGCGGCCGGCGCCAAGCTCAGCCCGTTCAGCCAGGAAATCCTCTCGGCCTGCTTCGACGCCGCCAACGAGGTCTATGCCGAGATGGAAGCCTCGAACCCGACCTTCAAGAAGATCTGGGACTCCATCAAGGCTTTCCGCGGGGAGTTCTACCTGAATGCCCAGATCGCCGAATACAACTACGACACGTTCATGATGATCCAGCAGCGCAGCAACAAGCTGTAAGCGGCTGTCACAAGCGAAAATGAAAACCCCGGAGCAGCGATGCTCCGGGGTTTTGTTTGGGCAGAAGGCCCCTCCCTAAATCCCTCCCCACAAGGGGGAGGGACTTAACGTGCGGCACGCTCGGCGTGAAATTGCAGGCAATGAGCGCGCTTCCAGCCTTTCTCCCCCCTTGTGGGGGAGATGCCCGGCAGGGCAGAGAGGGTCTTCCTATCCGACATCCCTGCCCCTCAATTGAACGACGGCGGGCTCGACAGATCGGTCGTCGGCTTCTTTTCACCGCCTTCGGCCGGCTTCTGCTCCGTGCCGCCATCCAGCGGATTGCCGGCGGGCAGCTGCAAACCGCCCGGCAGGCCGAGACCCCCGCCGTTATCGGGCAGGCCG
>CBFGOD010000349.1:0-5023 GCA_965650295.1 uncultured Shinella sp.
AACAGATAGCCCTTCGGATTGGTGACGGCGACGAGGAAGCTCTTTGCGAAAATGGCTTTCGGCGCGCCGACGCTCGGGCTTGCCGCGTCGAGCGCCTTGCCGAGTGACCCGGTGGAGCGCAGCATCTGCACGCCGAGAAAGGCGAGATAGGCCGCACCCAGCCATTTGACGACGGAGAACCAGAATTCGGAGGCCGCCAGCAGCGCGCCGAGGCCGAGCGCTACCGCGCCGATCAGCACGAAATCCGAGAGCACGGCGCCGACCATGCCGGGAAGCGCCCGGCGGATACCGTAGCGCGAACCGTTGGTGAGGGCGAGAAGCACGGTGGGGCCGGGTGTAGCGATGCCGATGAAGGCGACCGCGGCGAAGGCGATGAGCGTAACGGATGTCATGGTGGTTCCTCCTGCGGAAGTGCTCCCATGCTTTTGGCCGTCGCGCAAGCGGGGGATTTGACGGACGGGCCGTTAGCGCCTATATGCGAGGCAGGGTGAGAGCCCCCGCCGTCCGCGAGCGCAAGCTTTGGTGAAGTCTCTCGTTTCAGACAATCGGTCTTCCAGCTTCATGCATGCGAACCGGTGGCAATGCGGGCTCCCTCCGAAATGACGCATGCAACGACTGGAGTCCCGACATGCGTCCGACATCGACGCCCCTTCCATCTCTCGATGCCCTGAAAGACCAGGCGAAGCGTCTGCGTGCGCGTTTTGCCACCGATGGCGAGGCCATCTCCCATTCCCGCGCGCTGGAACTGATTGCCGCGCAATACGGCTTTCGCGACTGGAACACGCTGCATGCGGCCATCGGAAACCGGCCGCCGTTCAATCCGTGGATGCTTGGCTCGCGCGTGCGCGGCCATTATCTCGGCCAGCCCTTCGATGCGAAAGTGCTCGGCGTGCAGGCAGTGACGAGCCAGCCGGGCCTCTACCGCATGACCCTGCATTTCGACGAGCCTGTGGATGTGGTGACCTTCGACAGCTTCTCCGCCTTCCGCCAGCGCGTGAACTGCACCGTCGACGAGACGGGGCGCACGGCGGCAAAAACATCCGACGGGCGGCCGCATCTGGAACTGGAATGGTGAGCCGTCAGAACGAGCCCGTCATTCGCGCTGCAAGGCCGTCGACCGTGAAGTCGGCGGCCTTGTCGTTTTCGCGGCGCACGAGGCGGCTGTATTCGAGCGCCAGCGTCGCACCCTTGCTCAGCGTATAGGCAAGCGTCGCCGACGCGGTTTTCGTGCGCGTGCGATAGTCGAAATAGAGCCAGTCGCTCGTGGCCTGTTCGTAGGCCAGCGTCAGTTTCAGCTTTTCCGTCAGCGCCTTTTCGAGAGAAAGGCCGACCGTGCGTACATCCTCGCCCAATGCGTCGTCGATATCGGCGAGCTGGATATCGCGCCCGACCTTCGCTTTCAGCAGGGCTTCGCGCGGCAGCTGCCAGCCGGCCTCACCCTTCAGGAAGGGGCGAATGCGCTGCACGCTCTTGCCGAGATCGGGGCTTGCGACCCCGACCACGCCGGCCTCGGCCAGCAGCGTGAGATTTCCGAAGACACGACCATAGGCGAGCGAGCCCCGAAGGGTTTCGGCGGGAAACCGTCCGAAGGCCCGCTGCTCGGCCCGATCGATATGGTTGGTGCGGTATTGCAGCGTCGCACCCACCTCGCCGCCGAGAAGGGGGCGGATATGGCCGGCGGTCAGGTCGTAGAGCCGGTTGCCGGCTTCAAGCTGCGTGGGGCGCAGGCCGGCCAAGGTGAAATGCGCCTTGCCGCGGTCCAGGCTGGAAAGCGATGCGGTGAGATGGCTCTTGCCGCCATTGTGCGTGACGGTGATGCCGACGCTTCCCGCGGCCGCGATATCGGCTTTGCGGTAGCCGATCAGCAGGCCTGGCAGGGTAAGGAAGATATCGCCGGAACGCCGATGTTCGATGCCACCCTTGAGGGTCAGCTTGATCGCCTCGCCGATGTTTCTGGTGTAGCCGAGCTCCATACCGGCGGTGCTTTGGCTGGCGAAGGGATATTTCGCGACACGCTGCACGCTTGCCGCAAGTCCGTAGGCGAATTGTGAGCCCTCGAGGTCGAGAGACCCTCGCAAGGCTACCTTCGCTTCGCCGAAAACGGCCGAAAGCTTCGTCGGATCCTTGAAAATATTCGAGCTCCAGCCACTACCGATGCTGTAATCTATGGTTGAATTTGCTTTTGCCGGATTGTGCTGGGCCAGCAGGAACGCTGCGCAAATCAGACCTTGAAGAAAACGCATCGGAAACTGCCCCTGTCCGTTAATGGAGCAGAATCCTACGGTTGCATGGTTAAAAATTCCCTCAATGGTTGATTTTCGCGCCGATATTGCAATTTAATATACTAAAAGTTGTATTCGGTTAGGATTCGTTAAACTTGTCTTTGTTATGGTTAACTCTTTGCTATGACTGGCAAATCCGGTTGAGTAAATCGTGCCTTATATTACCTTTGATTGCGTACCAGTGAGGTACACAACCGAAGGAGAGAGACCATGAACAAGACCCGCATCATTGCTATCGCAACCGTCATTGCTCTGGCCGGCGCTGGCCAGGCATCTGCCGGCGGCCTGCTCGGCCTCGGCATTCTCGGCAACAAGACCGGTGGCATCGTCATCGCCCCGAATGTCGGCGTCGGTGTCGGCAACATTCTCAGCGACAATGACGGCAACAGCATCCTGAACGGCGTTCTCAACAACAACCTGAACGGCACGCTGTCGGGCGTGCTCAACGGCAATGTGCTGGGCATTCTCAGCGGCAGCGATTGCGGCTGCAAGAAGAAGCGCAATCACTGACCGCACCATCCCCACCCTTGCGGTCGGTGGGCCCGGAGGAGCTTGGCTCTTCCGGGCTTACTCCAGGTTCAATTGCCAGGAGATGCCGAAGCGATCCTGCACCCAGGTGAAAAGGCGGCTGAAACCGTAATTATCGACCGGCATCAGGTCCGTGCCGTCGGTCCCGAGGGCCGCGTGCAGTTCCCGCAGACGGGTTTCCGACTCGCATTCGACGAAGAAGGAAAAGGACGGCGTGAAGGTGAAGCCGTGTGCGGCCGGGCTATCGATGCACATCACCGACTGCCGGCCGAGGCTGAAGCGGGCGCGGAAGACGGAGCCCTCCTTGCCGGCCTCGCCTGGTCCGTAGCGCTGGATATCCTCGATGCGGCTGTCCGGGAAAAGGCCGATATAGAAGGTCATCGCCGCCTCGGCGCGGCCTTCGAACATCAGAAACGGCGTGATCGATGACACCATAGTACCCTCCTTGTGGGAGGCGGCATTATCCGGCGATGTCGATCACACCGCAATCGCCGGCTTCGCTGGCAAAGGCGATGAGCTTGCCGCTCTTGCTCCAGGCCATGGAGGTGATGGCGCCCTTGCCGGGACGGCGCAGCAGCACCTCGCGGCTGTCGGCGAAGCGCGCGGCGAGCACCATGCCGTCGGAATAGCCGATGGCGACGACTTCTTCGGCCGGGTGGCAGGCGACGGCCGTCACCATCACGTCGGCGCGGGTGCCGAGTTCCAGCGGCGGCTTGCCCATCGGGCCGTCCTTGGCCGAGAAGGGCCAGACGATGGCGGCCGGCGCACCCGAGGAGGCGAGCCATTTGCCCTTGGCGGACCAGGAGAGCGACTTCACCTTGGCGGGATAGCCGGTCATGCGCATGTGGCGTGTATCGGCGCCAACCTTGGTGTCGAGCTTCCAGCCGTGCAGGGCGTTTTCCTGCATGCTGGTCACGACGAAGCGGCCGTCCGGCGAGAAGGTGACGCCGGTATGAGCGCCCTTCCATTCGAGATCGACCGGCTGGCCGGCCATCGCCACCCAGTGCAGCGAGACGCCGTTATAGCGGGCTATGCCGAGGCGCAGCCCCTTCGGCGCAAAAGCGATGCCTTCCACGGAGCGGGTTTCGGTGAATTCTTTGATCGTGCCGTCGGCGAGACGCACGCGCGCCGTGCGTCCCTCGGCAAAACCCACCGCACCCTGCGGGCCGGGTGCGACAACGGAGATCCACTTGCGCGGCACTTCGGCGATGAGTGTCGCGCTGCCATCGGCCGCGATCCGCTGCACCTTACCGTCCTCGCCTCCGGTTATCAGCGTGTCGGTCGCCTCGTCGCGCACGCAGGCGAGCAACCCGTCATGTGCCTCCGTAACCTTCTGGCCATGGTCGAGGCGGTGGACGGCGCCGGAGGCAGTGGCAAAGAACGGCACGTCGCCGAGGAAAGCGGCCGCGATGACGTGGCCGTCGAGATCAAGAGGGGCAACGGTCGGCATTACGACACTTTCAGTCTTGGGGCGGGTGAGGAGTTGCGACGGACCAATACGCCATCTTTCGGTAAAGGAATAGGAGCATCCAGCTCTTCAGGAAAATCCCTGTAGCAAAACCATCTATCCCAGTTTTCACGCAACCACGCGGTTTCGAGGGAGAGGCGATCAACACCTTGGCTCTCAGGTGGCAAGTACATCCAAGGCATTCCTGCCTTGTATCCCTTGATCATCATCAAACCCAAAATTCTATCATATCCCCAGAGCTCAAACAGCAGAAGATCGACCGGCCCGGCGTGCGGGCCGATGGAGGGATGATGTGGGAGACGAATGATATCCCCCCGCCAAAGACTCTGGTCGGGTAGTTCAAAAAGTGGAGCCCACTTTTGACCGAGGCCTTTTGCAGTCCAGGTTTCCACATTCTCTCCCGCGATGCTTAATTCTTCTGCGCCTCGCAGGCCTTGAAGCTGCGTTCGATCTTTTCGCGATCGAGATCGCGGCCGATGAAGACGAGGCGACTTTCGCGCTTCTCGCCGTCCTTCCAGGCGCGCTGGTGGTCGCCTTCGACGATCATGTGAACGCCCTGCACGACATAACGCTCCTCATCGCCGGCAAAGGCGATTATGCCCTTCAGGCGCAGGATGTTGGGGCCTTCCGTCTGGGTGATCTTCTGGATCCACTGGAAGAAGCGGTCCGGGTTCATCTCGCCGCCGCGCAGCGAGATCGACTGCACCGTCACGTCATGGATCGGCGAGACGCCGTGGTCGTGGTG
>CBFGOD010000350.1:0-5023 GCA_965650295.1 uncultured Shinella sp.
GCATGAAGAAGCTCGCCAGCGCCTTCAAGGGCAAATCGGCCAATATGATGAAACCCGCCGATGCCGAGCGGCTCACCGGCTTCGTCGTCGGCGGCATCAGCCCGTTCGGGCAGAAGAAGCAGGTGCCGACGGCCGTCGAGGAGGCGGCGCTGGTGCATGAGGCCGTCTATATGAACGGCGGCCAGCGCGGCTTGCAGGTGCGGCTTGCGCCGCGTGATGCTTTAGCTGCGCTGAAGGCGATTTCCGCATCCGTCATCGCCTGATTGCGCCTTCTCATTTGTTGCAGGGCACACTAAGTTTCATCCATCGATTTCAGAAAGACAGGTCTGTCATGACATACCCCGCCAATTCCGCTGCCGCCGTCGATCCCGCAAAACTCGACAAGCTCGCCGAGGTCGCCGTGCGCGTCGGCCTGCAGCTTCAAAAGGGGCAGGACCTCGTGATGACGGCGCCGATTGCCGCACTGCCGCTCGCCCGCCTCATCACCGAGCACGCCTACAAGGCGGGAGCGGGCCTCGTCAGCACCTTCTATGCCGATGAGGAGGCGACGCTCGCCCGCTACCACAATGCGCCGGACGAAAGCTTCGACCGCGCCTCGGACTGGCTCTACGAGGGCATGGCCAAGGCTTATGCCAATGGCGCGGCGCGCCTCGCGATCGCCGGCGACAACCCGATGCTGCTCGCCAACGAGGACCCGGCCAAGGTCGCCCGCGCCAACAAGGCCAATTCCATGGCCTACAAGCCGGCGCTGGAGAAGATCGCCAATTTCGACATCAACTGGAACATCGTCTCCTATCCGAACCCGTCCTGGGCCAAGCAGGTATTCCCGAATGATCCGGAAGACGTGGCGGTCGAAAAGCTCGCCAATGCGATCTTCGCCGCCTCGCGCGTCGATGTCGCCGATCCCGTCGGGGCCTGGGCCGCGCACAATGCCGGCCTCGCCAAGCGCTCGGCCTGGCTGAACGGAGAGCGTTTCGCAGCGCTTCACTTCAAGGGTCCGGGCACTGATCTCACGGTTGGTCTCGCCGACGGCCACGAATGGCATGGCGGCGCCTCCACCGCGAAGAACGGCATCACCTGCAATCCGAACATCCCGACGGAGGAAGTGTTCACAACGCCGCATGCGCTGCGCGTCGAAGGCCATGTCTCCTCGACGAAGCCGCTGTCGCATCAGGGCACGCTGATCGACGATATCCAGGTTCGCTTCGAAGGCGGCCGGATCGTCGAGGCGAAGGCCTCGAAGGGCGAGGCGGTGCTGAACAAGGTGCTGGATACCGACGAGGGCGCGCGCCGACTCGGCGAAGTGGCGCTGGTGCCGCATTCCTCGCCGATCTCGGCGAGCGGCATCCTGTTCTACAACACGCTGTTCGACGAAAACGCCTCGTGCCACATCGCGCTCGGCCAGTGCTATTCCAAGTGCTTCCTCGACGGCGCAAACCTCTCGCCGGAACAGATCCGCGCGCAGGGCGGCAATGAAAGCCTTGTTCACATCGACTGGATGATCGGCTCCGACAAGGTGGATATCGACGGTATCCGCGATGACGGCAGCCGTGTGCCCGTCATGCGCGGCGGCGAGTGGGCCGGCGAGCGCACATGACGCATCTCGGGGCGATCGGCGGCGGTGGGTGGCTGGCCGGGGCCTTGCTCCGGCCGGTTCTGGCCGACCGTATCGTCAAGCCCGCCGATCTCGTCCTGTCCTCGCGCTCCGGCAATATTTCGGGCTTCGAGGCCTGGCCGGGCGTGCATATGACGACGGACAATGCGATCCTGGTCGATGCCTCCGACGTCATTCTCCTTTCCATCCGCCCGGCCGATATCGAGGAACTCGAACTGGATCTGCGGGGCCGCTTCGTGATCTCCGTCATGGCCGGCGTGACGGTGGAGGAGATCACCGAGCGTTTTGGCGCGCAGCGCATCGTGCGGGCGATGCCCAATGCCTGCGCCGAGCAGCGGCTATCCTTCACGCCATGGTTTGCAACGCGCGATGTGCGCAAATCCGAGCTGGATTTCGCGCGGCGGTTCTTTGCCGCCTCGGGCCGTGCGCATATCATCGGCGACGAACACGAGCTCGATTATTTCACCGCACTCACCGGCTCGGGCGCGGCTTTTCCGGCCTTGATGGCGGATGCGATGATCCGCCATGCCATCGAATCCGGCATCGACCCTGATACCGCCGATATCGCGGTGCGTCAGCTTTTCCTGGGGGCTGCGACGCAGATGGCGAGCCTCACCCAGACGCCCGCCGATATCGTCGAGCTCTTCATGGAATATCGCGGCACGACGGCGGCCGGCCTTTCCGCCATGGTGGAGGCCGATCTTGCCCATGCCGTCTTCAAAGGCTTGACGGCCGCACGGCGCAAAGCGCTGTACCGCGCGGATTGACCTTCTTTGCCGCGGGGGCCGATTGCGCCCATTGGCTGAGCCAGACGCTGGCGAGAACCACCATCATGCCTGTTATCTGAAAGGGGCTGAGGTCCTGCGCCAGCAGCGCCCAGCCGAGCACGACGGCAACGAGCGGGCTGAGGAAACCGAGCGGCGAGACGGTCGCCGGATCGAGCCGCGACAGGCCGCGAAACCAGACGATATAGGTCAGCGCCGCACCGATGCCGCCGAGATAGACGAAGCCGAGCAGGTTCTGCGCCGTCGGAACCGGGAAGGCGGGTTCGAAGAACAGCGCGACGGGCACCAGCAGCAGGCCGCCTGCCGTCAATTGCCAGGCGGTGAAGGTGAGTGGCGGCACGGGCGGCTGCCAGTGGCGCGACAGAACCGTGCCGAACGCCATGGAGACCGCGCCGGCAAGACCGGCGGCGATGCCGATCGGATCGAGATGGGCGGCCGGCGTCAGCACGAGAAGCGCGACACCGCCGATGCCGGCAAGGCCGGCGACGACGGCAAGCGGGCGCACCGCCGTTCCCATCACCGCGCGCGACAGGCTAAGAACGATCAGCGGCTGAATGGCGCCGACGGTTGCGGCGACACCGCCGGGCAGGCGATAGGCCGAAACGAAGAGCATCGCCCAGAAGAACGAGAAGTTCAGCGCGCCGAGCAGGAATGTGCGCGGCCACCAGATGCCCTTCGGCAGCTGGCGCACGAGCGCAAGCAGGATGAGGCCGGCCGGCAGGGCGCGCAGCATGGCCACCGTCAGCGGGTAGCCGGACGGCAGAAGCTCGGTCGTGACGATGTAGGTGCTGCCCCAGATGGCGGGGGCGGTTGCGGTGATGAGGATGTCGGAGGTGCGAGACATGGATATCTCCAATCAAAGAATCTTGACATCAAGATATATGATTTTATCTTGACGTCAAGATAGTTGACGGCTTTAGTCGCGCCATGGATCATGTCGATAGAATTCTCGCCCAGTGGAACCGCGAACGGCCCGACCTCGACGTCGAGCCGATGGGGCTTCTCGGCCGCGTCGCGCGGCTGCGCACCCATCTGGCGCGGGAGATCGAAAAGGCGCTGGCTGCGCATGGGCTGAATTCGGCGAGTTTCGACGTGCTGGCGACGCTGCGCCGTTCCGGCCCGCCCTACCGGCTGTCGCCCGGCGACCTCATCGCCACGACCATGGTCTCCTCGGGCACCATGACCAACCGGCTCGACCAGCTGGAAAAGGCCGGCCTCATCGAGCGCTCGCACAATCCGGACGACCGGCGCGGCGTGATCATCGCGCTGACGCCGAAGGGGCTGGCGCTGGTCGATGCAGCGGTGACGGACCATGTGGAGAACCAGCATAAGCTGCTCGACGGCCTCGATGCGCAGGAGCGCGCGGCGCTTGACGGCCTGCTGCGCAAGTTTCTCGGTGCGTTTGAATAGCAATCGCAGCAAAAGTGCGCAGCGGTTTTGCGTCCGCGATTGCGTGGTGTCGTGCTCAGATCCGGTCGACGAGTTTTTCGACGTGCAGAAGATGCGCGCGGCGTCTTTTGTCGTCGATGCGGTCCATGTCGTGCAGGCTGACCAGCTTGAAAACCAGCCCCTTGGCGCAGAAGGCGGCGATGCCGCGTTTCAGCAGGCGCTTGACGGGATTGCCCATATAGAAATTGACGACCCACCAGGGCGAGCCGGTCGTGGTGAAGGCCCAGAACAGGTGGATATTGCCGAGCCGCTGCTGGATGCGCCCGCCCTGCGGATCGTTCTCGAAGGCGACGCCGGGCGCGAAGACGCGGTCGAAGAAACCCTTCAATATGGCCGGGAAATTGAACCACCATTGCGGGAAGACCAGCACCAGCCCGTCGGCGTCTTTCAGCCTGCCGATATAGGGTTCGGCTTTCGAGGGATCGTAGTCCGGCGCGAAATAGCGGCCGCGTTCGGACACGCTGAGGCGGGGGTCGAAATTCTCGCGGTAGAGATCGAGAAGATCGACCGTATGGCCGTTCTCCGTGAGCTTGCGGCGCACCGTCTCGGCCGTGCTGGCGGCAAAGCTGTCTTCCAGGGGATGGGCGAGCACGAGCAGGATACGCATGACGGCCTCAGAACAGCGAGCCCTGGCGCGGTGCCGGTTTGGCCGTTTCCGTCTCCGGCTTGGCCGGCTTCTTGCGCGGCGGCGTGCCGCCACCCGAAGGCGTGCCCGCGCCGGTGACGGCCTCGACGCTGCCGTCGGCGAATTCGATGGCGATGGCGCGGCCCGGGCCAAGCGAGGCGGCATCCTTCACCGGCACGCCGGCTTCATCGTGAACGATCGCATAGCCGCGTTTCAGCACGTTGCGGTACGAGAGCGATTGCAGCACGCGGTCCTGCGCCTGAACGAGGGCGCGGCGGCGCGAGAGGTCGCCGGATAGCGCGCTCTCGGCCCGCAAGGCGAGGCCCTTCAGCCTGTCGCGTGACCGCTCGGTCTGCGTCTTGATGCGGGCGGGCGTGGCGCGCAGCGACACGTCGAAGGCGGAGAGGCGGGCGCGCAACTGGTCGAGCCGGCGCTCGACGATGCGCTCGGCGCGCAGCACGCGATCGGCGACGCGCTGGCGGCGCTCGGCGATGCGGGTCAGCAGCATGTCGGGGCGCAGATGGGCGGCGGTGCGCTCGAAGGCGCGGC
>CBFGOD010000351.1:0-5010 GCA_965650295.1 uncultured Shinella sp.
CCTTGGGCAGCTTTTGCAACACTGTCTTGCAGAGGCTGCCAAGGGTGTTCCCCCGGCGCTTCATCGATGCGAACAAATTTGCCAACTCTTTCCCCGTCCGAAGGACAACGAACGTCCGTTATTCCAGATGCCTATCAATTGCGGTGAGAGCATGGCAAATCCGCCACACTCGTCATCGCGCACCCGTTATAGTGAACAATCCACTAACAGGGAATAAACGGCAATCGGGAAATCTTAAACGACCGGGATTCCAACGGTTTTTACGCAGCTTCCTTCTGCGGATTGTCCGGATCGATGCCATAGTCCTTGAGTTTGCGGTAGAGAGTCGAACGGCCGATGCCCAATTTGCGGGCAACCTGACTCATCTGGCCATGATAAAATTTCAAGGCAAAGCGGATGAGTTCCTCCTCGACATCGGCCAACTTGCGCACATGGCCGCCCTTGTCGACGCTCGGAATGGCGTTGTCGGGCGTACCGTGAACATCCGAGGAAACCGATTCGTTCGGCCGGAAATCCGGATAGACGCTCGGCAGGCGTGCATCGCCCGAAAGCTCCGGCGTATGGGCCGACGCCGCCTCCCAGGTCACCGCTCCATCCTCGGCAAGGCCGTAGCCCGGCACCTGCGCGGCGATCTGCGGGAAATCCGTCGCATGGAGCTCAGCCCCTTCCGACAGCACGACGGCGCGGAAGATGGCGTTTTCCAGCTGGCGGATATTGCCCGGCCAATCATAAGCCGTCAGGAGCGCCATGGCGCCGGCGGATACGCTAAGCGGGCGGGCAAGCTTCTGCTCGCCGGCAAAGCGCTGCACGAAGGCGCGCACCAGAACCGGAATATCCTCCTTGCGGCGGCGCAGCGCCGGAATGGTGATGGGGAAGACGTTGAGGCGGTAATACAGGTCCTCGCGGAAACGGCCTTCGCGCACCTCGTTGATGAGGTCGCGGTTGGTCGCCGAGATCAAGCGGACATTGACCTTCTGCGGGAAGCGCGCGCCGATCGTCTCGATCTCGCCCTGCTGGACGGCGCGCAGCAGCTTCACCTGCACTTCGAGCGGCAGGTCGCCGATCTCGTCGAGGAACAGCGTGCCGCCATCGGCCTCCATGAATTTGCCGGTATGGCGCTCCGTGGCCCCGGTGAAGGCGCCCTTCTCGTGACCGAAAAGAATGCTTTCCACCAGATTGTGCGGGATCGCGCCGCAATTGACGGTGACGAAGGGCTTGTGCGCACGGTCGCTGCCGGCCTGGATGGCGCGGGCCACCATTTCCTTGCCGACACCCGATTCGCCTTCCAGCACGACCGGAATGTTCGACTGGGCGGCGCGGCGGCCAAGCTCGATGACGCGCAGCATTTCGGAACTCGCCGAAACGATATCGTCGAACTGTACGGTCTCGTTGCGATTGCGGCGGCCGCCGCGGCTGCGGCCTTCCCGCTGATCGACCTTCAGCGCATTGCCGACGGCAACGCCGAGGCGTTCGGGAGAAACCGGCTTCACCACGAAATCGAAGGCACCGGCACGCATGGCCATGACGACGGTCTCGATGCCGCCCTGCCCGGTCTGCACGATCACGGGGATCGTATTCTCACGCTCTGCGAGCGCGTCGAGGAAGGTCGAGCCGTTCATTTCCGGCATCATCAGGTCGAGCAGGATCACATTGATCAGACCGCCCTTGCGATCGAGCATGTCGAGACCCGCACGACCGTTTTCCGCCATATGGGCGACATGGCCGGAGCGCTCGATCATGTTCTTCAACAGCCTGCGCTGGACAGGATCATCGTCGATGACAAGAATATGGGCCGTCACTGGAACCTCCTTGCCCAGGCGTGCTTCATGCACGCCGAAGGGAACTGAACACCAGCGGACCATGACAGGAAGGGTTGAACATGCCGTTTTGAGAAAGGCTTGCATTTTAACCAATGCCGACGCAAGCAAGGGGCCGATCTGCCCACCAGGAAGAGAGATTGAGATGACGCGTAATTTCCCCGCACCCCGCATCGCCTTCGCCCCGGCGGAGGCCGCCGCAAGCGCCGAACTGGGCGACCTTCCCGGCTGGAACCTCGGCGATCTCTATCCTTCGCAGGCCTCTGCGGAATTTACCGGCGACATGAAAAAGGCCGAGGCGGAAACGCTCGCCTTCGAAGCCAAGTGGAAGGGCAAGCTCGACGCCGCCACGGAAAAAACCGGCGACGAGGGCATCGGCGCGGCCGTGCGTGAATTCGAGTCGCTGGAAGATGTGATGGGCCGCCTCATCTCCTTTGCCGGCCTCACCTATTTCACCAACACGACCGAACCCGCCAACGGCAAATTCTATGGCGACGTGCAGGCGAAACTGACCGATCTCGGCGCGCATCTTCTGTTTTTCTCTCTTGAACTCAACAGGATAGCAGACGAGCGCATCGAAGCGGCGCTGACCAACGATGCTCTTGCAGCACACTACCGCCCGTGGATCGAGGACCTGCGCAAGGACAAGCCCTACCAGCTCGACGACAAGACCGAGCAGCTCTTCCTCGAAAAGTCTATGACGGGTGCGGCCGCCTGGAACCGCCTGTTCGACGAGACCATGGCCTCGCTGCGCTATACGATCGACGGCGAGGAACTGCCGCTCGAAATCGCCCTCAACCAACTCCAGTCACCCGACCGGGAGGCGCGCCGCAAGGCCGCGCAGGCGCTGGCAAAAACCTTCCAGGACAATATCCGCACCTTCTCGCTGATCACCAACACGCTCGCCAAGGACAAGGAAATCTCCGACCGCTGGCGCGGCTTCGAGGACATCGCCGACAGCCGGCATCTGGCCAACCGCGTCGAGCCGGAAGTGGTCGCAGCGCTGGCGGAAGCCGTGCGCGAAGCGTATCCGCGCCTGTCGCACCGCTACTATGCGATGAAGGCGAAGTGGCTCGGAATGGAGCAGATGGAATTCTGGGATCGCAATGCGCCCCTTCCCGAAACACCCGATGCGGTGATCCCGTGGACCGAGGCGCGCGACACCGTGCTCTCGGCCTACGGCGCCTTCGCGCCTGAAATGGCCGACATCGCCAAGGAATTTTTCGACAAGGGCTGGATCGACGCGCCGGTTCGTCCCGGCAAGGCGCCGGGCGCCTTCGCTCATCCGACGGTGCCCTCCGCACATCCTTACGTGCTGGTCAATTACATGGGCAAGCCGCGCGACGTGATGACGCTCGCCCATGAGCTTGGCCATGGCGTGCATCAGGTGCTCGCCGGCGGCCAGGGCGCGCTCATGGCCTCCACGCCGCTAACACTGGCCGAGACGGCATCGGTCTTCGGCGAGATGCTGACCTTCCGCAGCCTGCTCGACAAGACGAAGGACAAGCGCGAACGCAAGGCCATGCTCGCCCAGAAGGTCGAGGACATGATCAACACGGTCGTGCGCCAGATCGCATTCTACGAATTCGAGCGCAAGCTGCACACCGCCCGCAAGGACGGCGAGCTGACCGCTGAGCAGATCGGCGAATTGTGGCTCTCCGTGCAGGGCGAAAGCCTCGGCCCGGCGATCCGCATTTCCGAGGGCTATGAGACCTATTGGGCCTATATCCCCCACTTCATCCACTCGCCCTTCTACGTCTATGCCTATGCCTTTGGCGATTGCCTGGTGAACTCGCTTTATGCCGTCTACAGCCAAGCCGAGGCCGGCTTCCAGGCCAAGTATTTCGACCTTCTCAAAGCCGGCGGCACGAAGCATCACTCGGAACTCCTGAAGCCCTTCGGCCTCGATGCCAGCGATCCGTCGTTCTGGAGCAAGGGACTGTCGATGATCGAAGGGCTGATCGACGAACTGGAAGCGCTTGATAAGGCCTCCTCTTAAAGAAGCCGGACAGCAGCATGACCGATCGCGAACGCTTTGTGCTCCTCAGGGACGACCGCGAGGACAGGACGGTGGTTTTCGCCGATCCGCTCGCCGTCGTCACCGTGCGCGATCGCGCCGGCTTCGAGCCCGCGTTTGCGGCGCTGCAGGCGGCGCATGAGGAGGGCCACTGGATCGCCGGCTTCATGAGCTATGAGGCCGGCCATCTCTTCGAGGAGAAGCTCGCCCCCTTTGCCGAGGAGAACCGCGCGACGCCGCTGATGAGCTTTGGTATCTTCGAAAAGCCGGTGGAGGACCATCCACTGGCAAGACCGCGCCAGCGCACGGAAAACGAGCCGTTCCTCACCGAGCCGAAAGCGCATTGGGATTTCGAGACCTACCGCAGCCGCTTCGATCGGCTCCATCGGCATCTGCGCGAGGGGGATTGTTACCAGGCGAACCTCACCATGCCGATCCGCGCCCGCTGGACCGGCGACCCGCTCGCCGCCTTCTGGTCGCTGATCGAGCGCCAGCCGGTGCGCTACGGCGCTTTCGTCTCGCTTGACGGGCCGTTGCTGCTTTCCCGCTCGCCGGAACTCTTCTTCGACATCGACAAGGAGGGCTGGATCGAGACGCATCCGATGAAGGGCACCGCCCCGCGCGGGGCGAATGCGGCCGAGGATGCCGAAATCATCGCCGCCATGCAGGCCGATCCGAAGTCGCAGGCGGAAAACCGGATGATCGTCGATCTCCTACGCAACGATATCTCGCGCATCTCGGAGGTCGGCACGCTGCATGTGCCCAAGCTTTTCGCCGTCGAGACCTACCCGACTGTGCACCAGATGGTGAGCCATGTGCGGGCAAAGCTGCTGCTCGGCATCTCCATCCGCGATATCTTCGCCGCCCTCTTCCCCTGCGGCTCGATCACCGGCGCACCGAAGATGAGCGCCATGAAGATCCTGCACGATCTGGAGGACGGCCCGCGCGACGCCTATTGCGGCGCCATCGGCATGATCGCACCCGACGGCACGATGCGCTTCAACGTCGCCATCCGCACCATATCGATTTTCGAGGACGGCGACGCCATCTTCAATGTCGGCGGCGGCATCGTCTTCGATTCCACCGCCGAGGCGGAATATGAGGAGTGCCTGCTGAAGGCACGTTTTGCCGTGGGGGACCAATGGATCTCTCGCTGATCGAGACCCTGCGCTGGGA
>CBFGOD010000352.1:0-5004 GCA_965650295.1 uncultured Shinella sp.
GCCTGAAACTCGACGGGCGCGAACCCGGCCCAATCCTGGAAAAGCTGACAGCACTCTGGGCAGCCCGGCCGGCCTTCAACCCGTCGGCCTGCGGCGTTGCGGGTCTCACCATCGCCGTCATCCTTCTCCTGCGCCGGTTCCGCCCCCATTGGCCCAACCTCCTCATCGCCGTCGTTGCCGCTTCAGCCGCGACCGCCCTCCTCTCTTTGCCGGCAGAAACGATCGGCACCCGCTTCGGCGGCATTCCGCGCGGCCTGCCCGTTCCGGCGCTGCCCTCCTTCTCGCCGGATCTCGTCATCGCCGTGCTGCCGGATGCGATCGCCTTCGCGCTGCTCGGCGCCATCGAATCGCTACTGTCCGCCGTCGTTGCCGATGGCATGACGGGCCGGCGGCATCGCTCCAGCATGGAACTGATCGCGCAGGGTTTCGCCAATGTCGGCTCGGCGCTGTTCGGCGGCATCTGCGTGACCGGCACCATTGCGCGGACGGCGACCAATGTGCGCTCGGGTGCGACCAGCCCCGTCTCCGGCATGCTGCATGCGCTCTTCCTGCTGCTCTTCATGCTCGTGGCCGCGCCGCTCGCCAGCTATATCCCGCTCGCAGCCCTTGCCGGCGTGCTTGCCGTCGTCGCCTTCAACATGTTGGAGCGCCCGGCGATCGCCGCCCTCATCCGCTCCTCGCGTGGCGACGCGGCGGTCGTCGCCGTCACCTTCCTGCTCGTCGTGTTCCGCGATCTCACGGAGGGCATCGTCGTCGGCTTCCTGCTCGGCGCCGTGCTGTTCATCGACCGCATGGGCAAGGCCGTCGATATCCGCGAGGAAAGCGTGCCGCGCCTTGTCCGTGCCGTCGAAAATGCCGGCGAGGACGATGGCAGCGCCTTGGAGCGGCCCGTCGTGGCGGATGATCCCGATACCGTGGTCTATCGCATCAGCGGCGTGTTCTTCTTCGGCGCCGCGGCCAGCGTCGGCTCCGTGCTCGACCGCATCGCCGACCAGCGGCGCAACTTCGTTCTCGATTGCACCGACGTTCCGCTGATCGATTCCACCGCCGCCAGCGTCATCGAGGGGCTGGTGCGCAAGGCCGTCAGATCCGGCGTCCAGATCTACATTGCCGGCCTGAAGCCGGACATGCGCCGCCTTCTGGAAGCGCACGGCCTGCACGACCATGTCATCTTCACCGATACGGCAGGGGATGCGCTGGAACGGATTGGGTCCGTCTAACCTGCGGCTGCGATCCCGGCGGGATGGGCCGCCGGCTTGCACATGCGCTCGGCAAAACCGGACAGCACGGCGGCCGGTGCTGCGCGCATGACGCGGTTGCGGCCGGCCTCCTTCGCGGCATAGAGCGCGCCGTCGGCGGCCGAATGCAGGCGGTCGAAATCCGCGCCGAAGGTCGCGACATCGGCAAGGCCGATGCTGACGGAGACGCCGATCTCACGGCCTTCGCTCAGGATATTGAGCGCCGCAACCTCCTGCCGCAAGCGCTCGGCAAACGGCTCGGCCCGCGCGATATCGTACCGGGGCGCGAAAAGCGCGAACTCTTCCCCGCCGAAGCGGCAAAACAGCATGCCCTCCTCCAGCGAGGCCGAGATGCGCGCCGCAAAACGCTTGAGAACCGCATCGCCCGCCACATGACCGTGCGTGTCGTTGATCGCCTTGAAGCGGTCGAGGTCGAAGATCATCAGCGTGCCGTCGTTGCGGCCGGCAAGATGGAGGCGCGTGTCCTCGAAGAACGAGCCGCGATTGGCGATGCCCGTCAGCGCATCGGTGCGCGACGCCTGGCGGTACAGCGCTTCGCCGCGCTCCTTGATGAGCACGAGCATGGCGACGGCGGCAAGGATCGTATGGGCGAAAAGCTCCAGCGAAAAAAGCGCAAACCAGGCGGAATGCGCCGTACCGTTGCCGAGCGGCGCCGGAGAGATGATCGCCATCGGAATACGCAGCGAATAGATGATGCCGTGCGACAGGAAGAAGATGGACGACATGGTGCGGCTCGGCAGCCGCTCGCCGCCGCGCCCGCGCCAGATGTCCGCGCCTATCCATACCGAATAGGCCGTGATGATCAGGGAGGAGAGGATGATGCGATTGTTCACGTCATCGGTGATCGCTGGCACGAAAAGATAGCCGAGGCTCCAAAGCACCGGCCCCGCCGCTACGACCAGCGGATAGGCCGGACGCCGGTCGAAGACGCGAAACCCGGTCCACATCAGGGCATAGCCGAGGGCCGCGAGCATGTTGGAGACGCCGACGGTCAGCATCGGGTAGCCCATGGGGCGCATCGCATAAAGCAGCGTGCAGGCGGACCCAACCCACATGGACAGGCACCAGTAGCCCGCCGCCGCATGGCGCCGGTCGGTCAACCAGACCTGCAACATGAAAATCCCGACGACGATGGTCGACAGGAAGGTACAGATCATCAAGGTTGAAATACTGATGATATCTTCAATCAAAACACACTCTCCGCACGGCGAAGATGCTAGGCGTAAAGCTTGAAGACTTCGCAAACAAAACGGCGGGCCAGAAGCCCGCCGCCGTATCGATACAGAATGTTTTAACGCCGGATCAGCCGGCGATGACGGCAGCCACCGCTTCCACGGCATCCGTAGCCTTGGAGCCATCGGGACCGCCGGCCTGCGCCATGTCGGGACGGCCGCCGCCGCCCTTGCCGCCGAGCGCTTCGGAGGCACGGCGCACCAGGTCGACGGCGCTGAAGCGGCCGGTCAGGTCGTCGGTGACGGCCACGACGGCACTCGCCTTGCCATCCGCCGAGACGCCGACGAAGGTGACGACGCCGGAGCCGAGGCTCTTCTTGCCCTCGTCCGCCAGGCTCTTCAGGTCCTTCGGCTCGACGCCGGTGACGACCTTGCCGAGATACTTGATGCCGGCAACGTCGCGAACACCGTCATCGCTGCCCGAGGAGCCGCCGGAAAGCGCGAGCTTCTTCTTGGCTTCCGTCAATTCGCGCTCGAGCTTCCGGCGCTCATCGACCAGCGCCTCGACGCGGGCGAGCACTTCGCCCGGCTGGGCTTTCAGTGCGGTGGCGAGCGCCTTCACGCGCTCGTCCTGTTCGGCGAGATAGGCGCGGGCTGACTCGCCCGTCAGGGCTTCCAGACGGCGCACGCCGGAGCCGACGGCGCTGTCGGAGAGAATGCGCACGAGGCCGATTTCACCGGTGGAGGCGACATGTGTGCCGCCGCACAGCTCAACCGAATAGGCGCGGTTCGCCTTGGCGCCGCGAACGCCCTGGCCCATCGAAACGACGCGCACTTCGTCACCGTATTTTTCGCCGAACAGCGCCATGGCGCCCTCGGCAATCGCGTCGTCCACCGTCATGAGGCGGGTGGTAACCGGCGAATTCTGCACGATGATCTCGTTGGCCATATCCTCGATGACGCGCAGCTCGTCTGCCGTCATCGGCTTCGGATGCGAGACGTCGAAGCGCAGGCGCTCGGGCGCCACCAGCGAGCCCTTCTGGGCAACGTGGGTGCCGAGCACTTCGCGCAGCGCCTCGTGAAGCAGGTGCGTGGCCGAATGGTTCGCACGCAGGCGCGAACGGCGGGCGTGATCGACAGTCAGCGCCACGGCATCGCTGACCTTCAGCGTGCCCTCGGCAACGGTCGCGACATGGACGAAGACGCCCTCGCCCTTCTTCTGCGTGTCCGAAACGGTGAGCTTTGCGCCATCCGACGCGATGACGCCGGTATCGCCCATCTGGCCACCGGATTCGCCATAGAACGGCGTCTGGTTGACAACGATCTGCACCTCTTCGCCGGCTGCGGCGCTATCGACCGCCTTGCCGTCGCGCACGATCGCCTGCACGACGCCTTCGGCCGTCTCGGTGTCATAGCCGAGGAATTCCGTCGCGCCGTGCTTTTCCTTGAGCTCGAACCAGATCGTTTCCATCGCCTTGTCGCCGGAGCCGGCCCAATGCGAGCGTGCTTCGGCCTTCTGGCGCTCCATGGCATCGGTGAAGCCGGAGAGATCGACGTTGATTTCGCGGGCGCGCAGCGCGTCCTGCGTCAGGTCGAGCGGGAAGCCGTAGGTGTCGTAGAGCTTGAAGGCCGTCTCGCCGTCCAGCATGTCGCCCTTGGTGAGCGTCGAGGTGGCGTCGGAAAGCAGGTTGAGGCCGCGTTCCAGCGTCGTGCGGAAACGGGTTTCCTCGAGCTTCAGCGTCTCGGAGATCAGCGCTTCGGCGCGCTGCAGTTCCGGATAGGCGCGACCCATTTCGCCGACCAGCGTCGGCAGGAGCTTCCACATCAGCGGCTCCTTGGCGCCGAGCAGCTGCGCATGGCGCATGGCGCGGCGCATGATGCGGCGCAGCACGTAACCGCGGCCGTCCTTGGCCGGCAGAACGCCGTCGGCGATCAGGAAGGCGGATGAGCGCAGATGGTCGGCGATGACGCGGTGGCTGGCGCGAGCCTCGCCTTCGGCCTTGACGCCGGTCGCCTCGACGGAGGCGTCGATCAGCGCGCGGAAGAGGTCGATATCGTAGTTGTCGTGCTTGCCCTGGAGCAGCGCCGCGACGCGCTCGAGGCCCATGCCGGTATCGATGGACGGACGCGGCAGGTCGACGCGCTCTTCCTTCGTCACCTGCTCGAACTGCATGAAGACGAGGTTCCAAATCTCAATGAAGCGGTCGCCATCCTCTTCCGGCGAGCCAGGCGGGCCGCCCCAGATATGATCGCCGTGGTCGTAGAAGATTTCAGAACACGGGCCGCAGGGGCCGGTATCGCCCATCGCCCAGAAATTGTCGCTGGTCGGAATGCGGATGATGCGGTCGTCGGTCAGGCCGGCGATCTTCTTCCAGAGATCGAAGGCCTGGTCGTCCGTGTGGTAGACAGTGACGAGAAGACGCTTCTTGTCGATGCCGAATTCCTTGGTGATCAGGTTCCAGGCGAGCTCGATGGCGCGTTCCTTGAAATAATCGCCGAAGGAGAAGTTGCCGAGCATCTCGAAAAAGGTGTGATGGCGCGCGGTGTAGCCGACATTGTCGAGGTCGTTGTGC
>CBFGOD010000353.1:0-4971 GCA_965650295.1 uncultured Shinella sp.
GCCTTCCAGAAGGATTTGGGCGAAGTGCCGCTGACAGGCCTCTTCGATGCGCGCATGCTCGGCCAGGCCTTCGGCAATCTCATCAAGAATGCGGTGGAGGCCATCGAGGCGCTGCCGCCGGAGGCCGAGCGCGGTGAGCACAAGATCCTCGTGCGCGCCGAGGCTGACGATGCGGGGCGGCGCTTCGTCGTCGATGTCGTCGACAACGGCAAGGGCCTGCCGACCGAGAATCGACATCGCATTCTCGAGCCCTACATGACGATGCGCGAGAAGGGCACGGGGCTCGGCCTCGCCATCGTGAAAAAGATTATCGAGGACCACGGCGGGCAGCTGGAACTGCACGATGCCCCCCAGGACTTCGACCACGGCCGGGGGGCGATGATCCGCGTGATCCTGCCCTATGAAGAAACCGCGGCCGTCGATGCGGACAAGAATAAGAGCAAGGAAATGAGCCATGGCGTCTGATATTCTGGTCGTTGACGACGAAGAGGACATCCGCGAGATCGTCTCCGGCATCCTGTCGGACGAGGGGCACGAGACGCGCACCGCCTTCGACAGCGACAGCGCGCTGGCCGCGATCAGCGACCGCGTACCGCGCCTGGTCTTCCTCGACATCTGGATGCAGGGCAGCAAGCTCGACGGGCTGGCGCTGCTCGACGAGATCAAAAGCCGCCATCCCGATCTGCCGGTTGTGATGATTTCCGGCCACGGCAATATCGAGACGGCCGTTTCGGCGATCCGTCGCGGTGCCTATGACTTCATCGAAAAGCCCTTCAAGGCCGACCGGCTGATTCTCATCGCCGAGCGCGCGCTGGAGAACTCCAAGCTGCGCCGCGAGGTGACGGAGCTGAAAAAACGCTCCGGCGATCCGGCCGAGCTGATCGGCACCTCCGTCGCCGTTTCGCAGCTGCGCCAGAACATCGACAAGGTTTCGCCGACCAACAGCCGCATCATGATCCTCGGTCCCTCCGGCTCCGGCAAGGAACTGGTGGCGCGCATGATCCACCGGAAATCGACACGGGCGAGCGGCCCCTTCGTGGTGCTGAATGCGGCGGCGATCACGCCCGAGCGTATGGAGATCGCGCTGTTCGGCACCGAGGGCACGCCCGGCCAGCCGCGCCGCACCGGCGCGCTGGAAGAGGCCCATGGCGGCATCCTCTATCTCGACGAGATCGGCGAAATGCCGCGCGAGACGCAGAACAAGATTCTTCGCGTGCTCGTGGACCAGCAGTTCGAGCGCGTCGGCGGCTCCAAGCGGGTGAAGGTGGATGTGCGCATCATTTCCTCCACCGCCTATAATCTGGAAAGCCTGATCGCCGAGGGCGGGTTCCGGGAGGACCTCTATCATCGCCTCGCCGTGGTGCCGGTGCGCGTGCCGCCGCTTGCCGAGCGGCGCGAGGATATCCCGTTCCTCGTCGACATGTTCATGCGCCAGATCAGCGAGCAGGCCGGCATTCGCGCTCGCAAGATCGGCGATGACGCGCTCGCCGTGCTGCAGGCGCATGACTGGCCGGGCAACATCCGCCAGCTGCGCAACAATATCGAACGCCTGATGATTCTTGCCCGCAGCGACGGTCCCGATACGCCGATCACGGCTGACATGCTGCCGACCGAAGTGGGCGACATGCTGCCGAAGGTCTCCACGCAGGGCGACCAGCACATCATGACGCTGCCGCTGCGTGAAGCACGTGAAATGTTCGAGCGTGACTATTTGATCGCGCAGATCAATCGCTTCGGCGGCAACATTTCCCGCACGGCCGAATTCGTCGGCATGGAACGCTCCGCGCTCCATCGCAAACTGAAATCGCTTGGCGTATAAAGCGCCTGGGGATTGAGGGATTCTAGGGCATGAAGGTCATCATCTGCGGCGCCGGACGCGTCGGCTACGGTATTGCCGAGCGGCTCTCGGAAGAGGGCAATGACGTCTCCGTCATCGATACGCAGCCCTCGCTGATTTCCGCCATCACCGAGACGCTTGATGTCAGCGGCATCGTCGGCCACGGCGCGCATCCCGAGGTGTTGGCCAAGGCCGGCGCCGACCAGGCGGACATGCTGATCGCCGTGACCTTGTTCGACGAGATCAACATGGTCGCCTGCCAGGTCGCCCATTCGCTGTTCAACGTGCCGACCAAGATCGCCCGCATCCGCGCACAGAGCTATCTGGCGCCGGAATATTCCGATCTGTTCTCACGCGAAAACATGCCCATCGACGTCACCATCTCGCCGGAGGTGGAGGTGGGCAAGATGGTGCTGCGGCGCATTTCCTTCCCCGGCGCGACGGATGTCGTGCGCTTCGCCGACGATCGCATCGTCATGGTGGCGATCGAGTGCATGGAGGATTGCCCTGTCGTCGAGACGCCGCTGAAGCAGCTCAGCGAACTCTTCCCGGACCTCAACGCGACCGTCACCGGCATCTTTTCCAACGGCAAGCTGACCGTGCCGAACTCCTCCGACCAGCTGCATTCCGGCGATCTCGCCTATGTGGTCTGCGACAAGGGGCACGTGCGGCGCACGCTGGCGCTGTTCGGCCACGAGGAGCAGGAGGCGGCGCGCATCGTCATCGCCGGCGGCGGCAATATCGGCTATTTCGTCGCCTAGGCCATCGAGGATTACCAGCCGAAGACCCGGCTGAAGATCATCGAGAGCGACCGCGAGCGGGCGGTTCTGGTCGCCGACAAGCTGCGTAACACCGTCGTCCTGCATGGCTCGGCGCTCGACCAGAAGATGCTGCTTCAGGCGGATATCCAGGACGCCGATCTCGTCGTGGCGCTCACCAACAACGACCAGATCAACATTCTGGGCTCCGTCATGGCCAAGCGGCTGGGCTGCAAGCAGAACCTCGTTCTGATCAACGATCCGAGCTATCAGGACTTCACCAAGACGCTCGGCATCGACGCGAGCATCAATCCGCGCGCCGTGACGATCTCCGGCATTCTCCAGCACGTCCGCAAGGGCCGCATCCGCTCCGTCTATGCGGTGCAGAAGGGCTCGGCCGAGGTGATCGAGGCGGAGGCGCTGGAAACATCGCCGCTTGTCGGCAAGCCGCTGCGTGATATCGAGCTGCCGCCGGGCATCCGCATCGGCGCCATCTATCGCGATAAGACGGTGATCCGGCCGGACGGCAACACAAAGATCAAGGCGAAGGATCGGGTGGTGCTCTTTGCGGCGGCCGCCGCTGTGCGCCACGTTGAGCAGCTCTTCCGCGTCAGCATTCAGTACTTCTAAAGCAATCCAGCAAAAGTGCGCAGCGGTTTTGCGTCCGGAATTGCGCAGGAACAGGATCTCCATGCCGCGTTTCGCCTATGTCAACGGCCGTTATGTCCGCCACGCCGATGCTGCGGTCTCCATCGAGGATCGGGGGCTGGTTTTCGGCGATGCGGTCTATGAAGTCTGCCAGGTGCAGAAGGGGTTCATCGTCGATCTGACGCGCCATCTCGACCGGCTCGATCGTTCGCTCGGCGAAATCCGCATTCGCCCGCCGATGAGCCGCGCGGTCCTTGTCGGGATCATGCGCGAGGTCCTGCGCCGCAACCGCGTTTTCAACGGCATGGTCTATCTCCAGATTTCGCGCGGTGCGGCCCGGCGCGATCATGTGTTTCCCTCACCGGAGGTGCGGGCTGGGCTTATCGTCACGGCAAAAAGCCTCAATCCGGCGATCAATGCCGCGAAATATGCCGCCGGCATCAAGGCGATGACCGTGCCGGACAACCGTTGGGGCAGGGTGGATATCAAGACCGTCGGCCTGCTGCCGAACGTGCTGGCCCGCCAGCAGGCGAAGGAGGCGGGCGCGCAGGAGGCAATTTTCGTCGATCAGGACGACAACGTCACCGAGGGCGGCGCAACGAACCTGTGGATCGTCGACAAGGCCGGAACGCTGGTGACGCGGCCTGCCGACCACGCGATCCTCAAGGGCATCACCCGCACGACGCTGATGGATGTCGCCGAAAAACTCGGGATCGCGGTAGAAGAACGGCGCTTTTCGGTGGCGGAAATGCTGGAAGCGCGCGAAGTTTTCATCACGGGGGCCACGACCATCTGTCAGCCGGTCGTCTCAATCGACGGAAACATTATCGCCAACGGCCATCCCGGCATGACGGCGCAGAAAATCAGGGATGCTTTTTTCGCCGTTGCGGAGAAGACTGTGATTTGATACCAAAATCGACGGTCGGGCACATTGGTTGCCGGGCCTGGGGGCAATTTATTTCAGTCAACCGGTCTCAAGGGCCGGCAATCAGAAAGAAGCGGCGCGATGGCGGAACGTTCTCAGAACCTGCAGGATCTTTTTCTTAATACCGTTCGCAAGCAAAAGATTTCTCTCACGATCTTTCTCATCAACGGGGTCAAGCTGACCGGGGTTGTCACCTCCTTCGACAATTTCTGCGTGCTGCTCCGTCGCGACGGTCACTCGCAGCTCGTGTACAAGCACGCGATCTCGACCATCATGCCCGGCCAGCCGCTGCAGATGTTCGAGACCGAGGAAAGCGGCTCCTGACAGGACCCAAGACCATTAAAAAATCTGATTCATCCAAGGATTCCATCGTCCCGGACGTCGAAAAACGCCGGGACGACATGCGCGCTGTCGTCATCGCTCCCGTCCTGAAGGGGCGCACGAAGCCGGATCCGACCGTCGTGACGCGCTCCGACGAGGCGCGCCTCGAAGAGGCTGTCGGCCTTGCGCGCGCTATCGACCTCACCATCGTTGCCTCGATGCTCGTTCCGGTCAGCCAGCCGAAGCCTGGCACGCTGCTCGGCACCGGCAAGATCGAGGAGATCAAGGCGGCGCTCGATGAACACGATGCCGGTCTCGTCATCGTCGACCATCCGCTGACGCCGGTGCAGCAACGCAATCTCGAGAAGGAATGGAACGCCAAGGTCATCGACCGCACGGGCCTCATCCTGGAAATCTTCGGCCGCCGCGCTTCCACCAAGGAAGGCACGCTCCAGGTCGAGCTTGCCCATCTCAATTACCAG
>CBFGOD010000354.1:0-4966 GCA_965650295.1 uncultured Shinella sp.
TCTGCTACCTGATGTCCGGCGAATACGACTATATCCTGCGCGTCGCCGCCAAGGATCTGGAGGATTACGAGCGCATCCACCGCGACTGGCTCTCGGCCCTGCCCCATGTGGTGAAGATCAATTCAAGTTTCGCGCTGCGCGAAATCATCGACCGGCCGAATGTCGGCATCTAGAATCTGAGATTGATGCCGGCGCGGCGCAGCAGCCAGTAGAACAGCGCGGTGGCGCCGATCCCCAGCATCATCGCCCAGAAGAACCCCGTTTCGCCGACGCTGAACGGCAGGCCTGCCGTGTTCATGCCGAAAACGCCGACAACGAGCGTGCCGGGCAGCAACAGCGCGCTCATCACGGCCATGGCCTTCAGACTGCGGTTCGATTCGTCCGCCAGCTCCGCCGCCATTTCCTCCTGCAGCAGGCGGGCGCGGTCGTTGACCATGACGATTTCGCGGTCGAGGCGTTCCAGCCGCATCGACAGGCGGCGCAGCACGGCATGGGCGTTGTCCGAGAGCGTCCAGTCCTCCCGGTCTTCCTCCTCGAACAGTGCCACCATGCCGGCGACCGGCCGGTGCAGCGACACGGCAAGACGGCGGACCTCCTTGAGGCTGCGGCGCTCGTCGCTCAGCCGCTCCGTGACGAGCCGGTCTTCCACCGCATCGAGCATGGCGGAGGCTTCCTTCAGCTTGATCGCGGTGTTCTTGCAGAAAGCCGCGACGATCGCCTCGAAGAGTTCGTAGGCCGTCGCCGGGCAAAACCCTTCGGCGAAGGCGCGGCGGACGCGGTTTACGGCTTCCACGGGATGACGCCGCCCGGTGACGAGCAGGCGCTCCGTCAGCGCGAAATGCAGCCGCCCCACCGTGGTGGAAGCGCGTTCGGTTTCCTGCTGCTGGAGATCGGCGATGACGCCATGCGTCATGCCCGCCTCATGGCTCAGGACAAGGCTCTCGTCATGACCTTCGAGAATGGCGCGGGCGGCGGCGGGCAAGGCGCAGCGGCCGGGCAGCCAGGCTTGCATGCGCTGATCGACGAGATCCACATGCAGCCAGAGCCAGCCGTCCGGCGCGGAAAGCGCCGCATCGATATCCTGCGGCGCGACAGGCACGACAGGCCCACCGGGCGAAAGCCGGTAGGCGCCGACGAGGCCCGGTGTGTGGCCCCGTTCCGTCTGGTCGAGAAGGTTCAAGTTCGGATGCCGGCGTCAGTAGACATCCGGGACATACATTTCATCCGGCGGCTCGTGACGGATATAGTCGTCATGGCGCACACGCTCCGGCAGGTCGATCGCTTGCTTCGGCACGTCCTCGTAAGGCACCTGCGCCAGAAGATGGGCGATGCAGTTGAGACGCGCCTTCTTTTTGTCGACGGCCTCGACGATCCACCACGGTGCTTCCGGAATGTGGGTGCGCGCCAGCATCTCCTCCTTGGCCTTGGTGTAATCCTCCCAGTGGACGCGGCTTTCCAGGTCCATCGGCGAAAGCTTCCACTGCTTCAAGGGATCATGGATGCGCATGCGGAAGCGGAATTCCTGCTCCTCGTCGGTGATCGAGAACCAGTATTTGATGAGGATGATACCGGAGCGCACGAGCATGCGCTCGAATTCCGGCACCGAGCGGAAGAACTCTTCCAGCTCGTCCGGCGAGCAGAAGCCCATGACGCGTTCGACGCCGGCGCGGTTGTACCAGGAGCGGTCGAACAGCACCATTTCGCCGGCACTCGGCAGATGGGCGGCATAGCGCTGGAAATACCATTGATTGCGCTCGCGCTCGGTAGGTGCTGGAAGCGCCACGACGCGGCAGACACGCGGATTGAGACGCTGCGTCACGCGCTTGATCGCACCGCCCTTGCCGGCAGAATCGCGGCCTTCGAAAAGCACGACGACCTTGAGCTTCTGGTGCTGCACCCAGTCCTGCAGCTTCACCAGCTCGTGCTGGAGGCGGAAAAGCTCGCGGAAATAGACCCGGCGCTCCAGCGTCGCCGCCGGCACTTCGGACATGCCCTCGGCGACGAGTTCGTCGAGACGCTCCTCCTCAATCTGCATTTCCAGCTCTTCATCGAAGCTGTCGGCGATTTCGGCCTTGATGCGGTTCAGGTGGTGGTCTTCGAACATGATCGATATCCGTTCATGGGAGAGGCTCTGCTGCCCGTATAGGAAGCGCATATGAACCTTTTGTGACGGTCGATTGTTCAGTGCTGCACGGCGGCGGAAGAGAAAATTCCCGGCGGTCACCCCGAGATCACCCGGTTGCGGCCGGCATTCTTGGCGGCATAGAGCCTGCTGTCGGCGGCGGAAAGCAGCGCGTTCAAGGTCGTGCCGTCGGCATAGCTGTTGGCGACGCCGATGCTGACCGTGACCGGCACGCCGTCCGGCCGGCGGATTTCCATCTCGACGGTCCTGCGAAGAGCCTCGGCGCGGTCAGCGCCCGCGGCCGGTGCGAGATCCTCGCAGATGACGACGAACTCCTCTCCGCCGAAGCGGAAGAGGCGGTCAGTGGTCCGCAACGCGCGTTGCAGGCAGGCGGCGGTCTCCTTCAGCACGCCGTCGCCGGCAAGATGGCCGAACCGGTCGTTGACGTCCTTGAAGTGGTCGGCATCGATGATCATCAGCGCCAATGGCCTGCCGTCCACCAGCATGGAAGAGAGCACGCGCGGCGCCTCGAATTCCAGCCGGCTGCGGTCGTAGACGCCGGTCAGCGCATCGCGGCCGGGCCGGTCCAGCAAGTCCTCGTAGCGCTCGCGGAAAGTGAGATCGGCGAAGATATCGGCGATCGGCCGCGGCGAGACGGGAATGGCGGAGATACGTGAATAGTAGAGATAGACGGTGATCAGCACCGCATAGATGCAGGCCGCCAGCATCTTGGCGATCCAGCCGCCCCAGAAGACGGCAATCGGCGCACCGTTCAGGAAATGCAGTGCGGAATAGAATCCGATCTGGTCGAAGGTGAGCACGGCCACGCCCGACACGAAGAAACGCAACGCCGTGCTCTTCTTGAACACCCGCCCCAGCCGCTCGTAGAGCAGGATGATGGCAAGCGAATCGACATAGAGCAGCACCGTGCCCCACAGCATCAGCCAGCCCATCTCATCGATGAAGGCGAGATCGGCGATGCGGCCCGGCACCGCGCCGATCGTCTGGTGATGGCGCAGGAAGAAACTCAGGCCCACCGTCAGGAAATTGCCGGCGAGCAGGCCGTAGATCGGCGCGCGCACGACGGCGGCATCCTCCTTCACGTAAAGAAGAAGGATCATCATCAGCTTGCCGGAGAAGAGCACCGAGGAGCCGGGCGAAATCACGCCGAAGGGCAGCTCGATATAGAAGACGGCGGCGAGATAGGTCTCGAGGAAATGCATCACGCCGAGAGCTGCGACGAAGACGCCGATGCCGAGCTGATGGCGCAGATGCAGCAGGCCCACCATGAAGACGAAATAGAACCCGGCCTCGACGAGAAGCAGGATCAGATTTTCAGTACCCATGATCGGTCCGCAGAATTCCTCGACTTCCGTCAGCTAACAATACCGGCAGAGTCGCAACAAGTTACTTTTGCTGCGGATACAAGCATTCTTTACCGCACTCCAGCGTGCGGATGCATTTTGTATGATTTTTTAAGAGATCCGGTCCTTTTTGTCCAAACCGAATCAGACCTGCCGGCTGTCCACGCCGTCGCCGAAAAGCGAGGCGCCGTGCTGGTCGGCGATCTGCTTTGCCTTGCGGAAGGTCGAGGCGACCGTATCGTCCCGCGACGAGAAGAGATCGGCGCGGATGAAGCTGCGGGTTAGCACCCGGTCGCCATCCCGCTTTTCGATACGCCCGGCAAGACGGTACTGGCCGCCTTCCTGGATGGGGGCTGCGACGAGGGTCAGGTCGTTATACGCCTCGGTTTCCTCCGCCACTTTTGCCGGAGTTGCCGTATCGCCGCCGCGACCGAAGAGTTTTGAAAAGAAAGAAGCCATGGCCGATTGCTAACACAGGCCGGCGCGCCCTCCAAGAGGCGAGCGCCGCCGCCCATACCAGTCCCTAGATAATGAGGTTTGCGAGAATTTCGTTCTCGGTGATGTCCTGATAGCCCATGCCCGCGGCGTCGAAGGCCTTCTTGAGCGCCACGAAATTCTCGGGCGACTTGGTTTCGAGGCCGATGAGGATCGAGCCGAAATTGCGCGCGGACTTCTTCAGATATTCGAAACGGGCGATGTCGTCGTCCGGGCCGAGCAGGTTGAGGAAGTCGCGGAGCGCGCCGGGACGCTGCGCGAGACGCAGGATGAAGTATTTCTTCAGCCCCTTGTGGCGCATGGCGCGTTCCTTGACGTCGGGCAGGCGCTCGAAATCGAAATTACCGCCGGAGACGACGGCAACGACCGTCTTGCCCTCCAGCTTTTCGCGACCAAGCTCCTCCAGCGCCGCCAGCGACAGCGCGCCCGCCGGCTCAAGCACCACGCCCTCGACATTCAGCATGTCTACCATCGTCACGCAGATCGCGTTTTCCGAGAGAAGCATGACCTGATCGGTCGAGAACTGGCGAAGGGCGGAAAAATTCAGCGCGCCGATCTGACCGACGGCGGCACCATCGACGAAATTGTCGACTGTTTCGAGCGTCACCACAGTCCCGCTTTCCAGGCTGCGCTTGAGGCTCGGCGCGCCCGCCGGCTCGCAGAACAGGAAGCTGGAAGGCCCGATCATGCCTTCGAAATAGCCCGTGACGCCGGACGCAAGGCCACCGCCGCCCACAGGCAGAACCACGAGGTCCGGCAACTTGCCCTCGCCAAGCTGCGCGACGATTTCCGCCGCCACGGTCGCCTGCCCCTCGATGATGTCGGCATGGTCGAATGGCGGCACCATCAGCGAGCCGGTCGCTTCCGCATGGTCGCGGGCGGCCTTGTAGCACTGGTCGAAGAAGTCGCCGACGAGCTTGATGGTGACGAATTCGCCGCCGAACATGCGCGTCTTGTCGATCTTCTGCTGCGGCGTCGTCACCGG
>CBFGOD010000355.1:0-4962 GCA_965650295.1 uncultured Shinella sp.
ACGATACCGGCGAAGATGATCAGCGAAATGCCGTTGCCGATGCCGCGCGAGGTGATCTGCTCACCGAGCCACATCAGGAACATCGTGCCGCCAAGCAGCGAAATGACGGTGGAGATGCGGAAGAACCAGCCCGGATCGTTCACGAGCCCTGCCCCGCTCTCGAGGCCGACGGAAATGCCGTAGGCCTGCAGCGTGCCGAGCAGCACCGTGCCGTAGCGGGTGTACTGGTTGATGATCTTGCGGCCCTGTTCACCTTCCTTCTTCAGCTGTTCCAGCGAAGGGACGACGGAGGTCATCAGCTGCACGATGATCGACGCGGAGATATACGGCATGATGCCGAGCGCGAAGATCGCCATGCGCTCGACGGCGCCGCCGGAGAACATGTTGAACAGGCCGAGAATGCCGCCGGACTGGCCGCGGAAGGCCTGGGCAAAGGCTTCGGGGTTAAGGCCCGGCAACGGGATATAGGTGCCGAGACGATAGACGAGCAGCGCGCCCAGCGTGAACCAGAGGCGCTTCTTCAGGTCTTCCGCCTTGGCGAAAGTCGAGAAGTTCAGATTAGAGGCAAGTTGTTCCGCTGCCGAAGCCATGCATTTCTCCGCGTAGCCGATCCGGCGGCGGTGAAGCCCGGCCAGGTCCGGAATGGCTGATCCGTTTGGCACCTGCGCCCTGCCCTCCCCGGACCGGTCACGCCGATGCTGAAATTGGTCGTGCCCGCCTGCCGTTGCAGCAAATCGGGCGGATGGAGCCTAAACCGGTTGAAACGCGGATTGTCAAGCAATCCCGGCCTCACCCTGGTTTTAATTCCGGATAACGATGCGGATTTGAGAATCCGTCTGTCGTCGTGAGGCTCACATATGGGAGCAAAATCGCCCGGTGTGAAGCACACCGGGCGATTAAATGTCGAATTATTCGGCGGCTTCTGC
Source organism: uncultured Shinella sp. (assembly GCA_965650295.1). Taxonomy (GTDB): domain Bacteria; phylum Pseudomonadota; class Alphaproteobacteria; order Rhizobiales; family Rhizobiaceae; genus Shinella. The sequence goes on from CBFGOD010000355.1 coordinate 927, forward strand.
GGCTGCCACCAGCAGCTTGATCGAGCCGTCAGCCTTTTCGATCTTTTCGATCGCGGGCTTGGAGGCGCCGGCAACTTCGAAGGCAACCTTGGCCTTCAGTTCGCCGTCGGCCAGAACGCGTACGCCATCCTTTTCGCGGCGGATAACGCCGGCTGCCTTGAGGGCAGCGGCATCAACAGTCGCCTTGGCGTCGAGCTTGCCGGCGTCGATGGCCTGCTGAACGCGGCCGAGCGAGACGATGGCGAAGTCGGACGAGAAGATGTTGTTGAAGCCACGCTTCGGCAGGCGACGGTAGATGGGCATCTGACCGCCTTCGAAGCCGTTGATCGCAACGCCCGAACGAGCCTTCTGACCCTTGACACCGCGACCACCGGTCTTGCCGGAGCCCGAGCCGATACCGCGGCCGAGGCGCTTGCGGTTCTTCGAGGAGCCTTCGTTGTCCTTGATTTCATTCAGTTTCATGATCTATCCCCTCACTTCTCTTCGACGACGCGAACGAGGTGCTGGACGGCACGGATCATGCCACGGACAGACGGCGTGTCTTCCAGCGTGCGAACCCGGTGCATCTTGTTGAGGCCCAGGCCAACGAGCGTTGCGCGCTGGATGGCCGGACGGCGGATGGGGCTGCCGATCTGCTCGACAGTCACCGTCTTCTTGGCGGTTTCTTTCTTAGCCATGATCAGTACTCCTTATTCTTCGGCAGAAACGCCGGCAGACGTACGGCGAGCCTGCAGCGTGGCGTACTTCATGCCGCGCTGAGCTGCGATGTCCTTCGGGTGCATCTGGCTCTTGAGGGCGTCGAACGTCGCACGGATCATGTTGTACGGGTTCGAGGAGCCGGTCGACTTGGCGACGACGTCATGAACGCCGAGCGTTTCGAAGACGGCGCGCATCGGACCACCTGCGATGATACCGGTACCGGCCTTGGCCGAACGCAGCAGCACTTTGCCGGCGCCGTGACGACCGTGCACGTCGTGGTGCAGCGTGCGGCCAGAGCGCAGCGGTACGAAGATCAGGTCGCGCTTGGCGGCTTCCGTGGCCTTCCGGATAGCTTCCGGAACTTCACGAGCCTTGCCATGGCCGAAGCCGACGCGGCCCTTCTGGTCGCCGACGACGACGAGAGCTGCAAAACCGAAACGACGGCCGCCCTTGACGACCTTCGCGACGCGGTTGATCGCGACGAGCTTGTCGACAAACTCGCTGTCGCGCTCTTCGCGGTTCTGGCGGTCGTCACGACCGCGCTTTTCCTGTGCCATTGTCCTTTTCCTTTTTCTTTTCCGGGTGCAATCGGCAGATTGTCGAAAGTCGCCTCCATTCAGGAAATGGAAGCGACCGATACCCTACTGAGTGATCGGCGGGGCACCGAAGTGCCCGGCCGAGTGATCAGAAGTTCAGACCACCTTCACGGGCGGCTTCGGCGAGAGCCTTGACGCGACCGTGATAGAGGAAGGCGCCACGGTCGAAGACGACGTCCTTGACGCCGGCCTTGACTGCGCGCTCGGCAATGAGCTTGCCGACGGCAGCAGCTGCTGCCGTGTCAGCGCCCGTCTTCAGCGACGAACGCAGATCGGTGTCGAGCGTGGAGGCAGCCGCAAGGGTCTTGCCGTCAACGTCGTCGATGACCTGTACGTAGATGTTCTTCGACGAGCGATGAACCGACAGGCGCGGACGGCCGTTGGCCACCGCCTTGAGGGTACGGCGCACGCGGTTGGCGCGGCGCACGAGAGCTTCTTTGGTGCTAGCCATTTCGCGTGATCCTTACTTCTTCTTGCCTTCCTTGCGGACGATGCGTTCTTCCGCGTACTTGACGCCCTTGCCCTTGTAGGGCTCGGGGCCACGGTACTCGCGGATTTCCGCAGCGACCTGGCCGACCTGCTGCTTGTTGATGCCGGACACGATGATTTCGGTCGGCTTCGGAACAGCGATCGTGATGCCTTCCGGCGTCTGGTAGACGACGTCATGGCTGAAGCCGAGTGCCAGCTGCAGGTTCTTGCCCTGAAGCGACGCGCGGTAACCGACGCCGTTGATTTCGAGCTTGCGCTCGTAGCCGTCCTTGACGCCCTTGAAGATGTTCTCGACCATCGTGCGGGACATGCCCCACTTGGAACGAGCGTCCTTCGACTGGCTGGTCGGCTGGACGACAACGGCGTTGTCTTCGAGCTTTACCGAAACTTCGTCGTTTGCGACGAAGAACAGTTCGCCCTTCGGGCCCTTTGCGGTGACCTTCTGACCATCTACGGTCGCGGTGACACCAGCGGGAACCTGAACGGGCTTCTTACCGATACGAGACATTTTTATATCCTGTCTGTTCGTTATGGAGATCCTTGCCCGATCTTAGAAGATCGAGCAAAGAACCTCGCCACCAACGTTCTGTTCGCGTGCCTGGTGATCGGCCATCACGCCCTTCGGGGTCGAAAGGATGGTGATGCCGAGGCCGTTCGCGACCTGCGGGATGGACTTGACCGAGACATAGACCCGGCGGCCCGGCTTGGAGACGCGGTCGATCTTGCGGATCACGGACGCGCCTTCGTAGTACTTGAGTTCGATGTTCAGCTCGGACTTGCCGTTGCCGAATTCGACTTCCGAATATCCGCGGATGTAGCCTTCAGCCTGAAGGACATCCAGAACGCGGGCACGCAGGTTGGAAGCCGGCGTGGAAACGCTCGACTTGCGGCGTGCGGCGCCGTTGCGGATACGGGTGAGCATATCGCCCAGGGGATCAGTCATTGCCATGTACCCGTCTCCTTACCAGCTCGACTTGACAATGCCCGGCACCTTGCCGGAATTGCCCAGTTCACGAAGCGCAATACGCGACATACCGAGTTTACGGTAATAGGCGCGCGGACGGCCCGTTACCTGGCAACGGTTGCGGATGCGGGTCTTCGAACCATTGCGCGGCAGCTCGGCAAGCTTGAGGGTTGCCTTGAAGCGCTCTTCGATCGGAAGAGACTGGTTCTGGATGATCGCCTTGAGGGCTGCACGCTTTGCAGCCTGGCTGGCGACCAGTTTGCGACGGCGGTTATTCTTCTCGACTGCGCTGGTTTTAGCCATAACAGTAATCCTTCTTTACGCTTGTCGTTACGGTCAGGCGCGGAACGGGAAGCTGAACTCTTTCAGAAGAGCGCGCGCTTCGTCGTCCGTCGGTGCCGTCGTGCAAACGATGATGTCCATGCCCCACATCTGATCAACCTTGTCGTAGTTGATCTCAGGGAACACAATGTGCTCCTTGATACCCATGGCGAAGTTGCCACGGCCATCGAAGGACTTCGGGTTCAGACCGCGGAAGTCGCGTACGCGGGGCAGCGCGATGTTCACGAGGCGATCCAGAAATTCGTACATGCGGGCGCCGCGCAGGGTGACCTTCGCGCCGATCGGCATGCCTTCACGGACCTTGAAGCCCGCGATCGAGTTGCGAGCGCGCGTGATGACCGGCTTCTGGCCGGCGATCGCTGCGAGGTCGGCTGCGGCAACGGTCGGCTTCTTGCTATCGCCCGTGGCTTCGCCCACGCCCATGTTGATCACGATCTTGTCGAGCTTCGGGATCTGCATTTCGTTGGCGTAGGAGAACTGCTCCTTCAGTGCCGCGCGAATACGCTCGACATATTCCTTCTTGAGCCGGGGCTCATACTTGGTGTCAGCCATCGATCGACACTCCCGAACGCTTTGCTACACGAACCTTCTTGTCGCCTTCGACCTTGAAACCGACGCGGGTCGGCTTGCCGTCCTTGGGGTCGGCGATCGCGATGTTCGACAGGTGGATCGAAGCTTCCTTGGTGATGATGCCGGCTTCCTGGGTCTGGGTCTGACGCTGGTGACGCTTCACCAGGTTGATACCCTTGACGACCGCACGGTCTTCCTTCGGCATTACCTGTACGACTTCACCGGTGCGGCCCTTGTCCTTGCCGGTGAGTACGACGACTTTGTCGCCTTTACGGATCTTCTGCATAGCCATCGCTCCTTAGAGTACTTCGGGAGCCAGCGAGATGATCTTCATGTGGTTCTTGGCGCGGAGTTCGCGCGGAACCGGTCCGAAGAT
>CBFGOD010000356.1:0-4962 GCA_965650295.1 uncultured Shinella sp.
AGGTGAACGAAGCACTCGTGCGGGGACGGGAGGACATCTTCTTCGGTGCGGAGTTCGCAGCCTCGGCCGGCACGACGAAACTGCCGGACGATGCCGTCCGGTACTACATCGACACGCTCGCCGCCGATCCGGATTTTTCCCTGCCGATTGTCTCGCACCCCGCCTTTTCCGGCACCAATGTCGTCTCGCCCGATTGCGGCTTCTCGCACCGCGCCTTTTTCGGCACGCTGCACCGCCTGATGGGCGCCGACGCCGTGGTCTATCCGAATTTCGGCGGCCGCTTCGGCTTCACGCGTGAAGAATGCCAGTCGATCGCGAGGGCCTGCGCCGTGGACATGGGCGGCCCGAAGGCCATCGTCGCCGCCCCCGGCGGCGGCATGACCTTTGCCCGCATTCCCGAAATGCGCGACGCCTACGGCAATGACGTCATGTATCTCGTCGGCGGTGCGCTGCTATCCGAACCGGACCTCGTCGGCGCCTGCAAACGTCTGGTCGCTGCGGTCGAAGATTGAAGCGTCAGGGCTTGCCGACACCGGTCAGCTCGGTCCTTGCCAGAAGCCGCACGACCCAGTCGACGAAGACGCGCACCTTGTTGCTGAGGTGCCGGTTCGGCGGATAGACGATGTAAAGCGGGATAGGCTCCATCCGCCAGCCCGGAAGAACCGGAACAAGCTGGCCTCTTTCGATCGCATCGCGCGCCATAAAGCAGGCCAGCGGCGCAACGCCGAGACCGGACAGCGCCGCAGCCAGATAGCTGCGCGCGTCGTTGACCGAGAGAATATACCGGCTGTTGATCTCCACCGTCTCGCCATCCCGGGTGAATTCGAAGGGCATGATGCGGTTGATCTGCGCCAGGAAGTAGTTCACGCAATGATGCGCCGCCTCCAGGTCGGAGGGATGCTCGGGCATGCCGAAGCGGTCGATATAGGCGGGTGCCGCACAGGCCACTAGGCCCATCTCCCCGACGCGCCGCGCGATCAGCGAGGCATTGCCCGGTGATCCCGCGCGCAGCGCGCAGTCGACATTCTCGGCGAGATAATCCACGGTGCGGTCGCCCACCCCGAGATCGACGTTGATATCGGGGTATTTCTCATGGAAATCATTGAGTTCGGGAATGATCAGCAGGTCCGCGAAGGCGCCGGACATTTCAACGCGCAGGCGCCCGCTCGGGCTCATGCGGGAATGCGAGAGACTGCCGTCCAGTTCGTCGATCTCGGTGACGATCTGGTTTGCCCGCTCATAGTAAAGCGCGCCGTCCGTCGTGACCATGACGCGGCGCGTGGTGCGGTTGAGCAGTTTGGTCTGAAGATGCGTTTCGAGATTCTGGATCAGGTTGCTGACGGTTGCCTTGGGCATGCCGAGTGCTGCGGAAGCGCCCGTGAAGCTGCCCGTCTCCACCACACGAAGGAAGACGCGCATCGCAGAAAGCTGATCCATGGAACATTCCCACGTTGGAAGCTATGATTGTTCGAAATCTTGGACAGTGAAATCCGTTTTACCACACTTATCTGGGCAAAATGACTGACGATATAAATGGTGAGGGACCAGCTTATTTCCAAGCGGCCCACAGGACAAAATCGATGCCGGTAGAGATCAAGGATATGACGTTTGACAAGGTGGCCATCGGCCCCGTGTCGGTGCGCGTCTATCAGGGCGCCGAATACGCCAAGGGCGCGCCCGTCCTGCTCTATTTCCACGGCGGCGCCTTCACGGAAACCGGGCTCAAGCATTGCCCGCTTGCCGAATGCATCGCCTCGACCGGCGCCATCGTCGCCGTGCCCGACTACAATGCGATTGGCGGCGGCGTCTTCCCCAAGCCGCTGGAAGTCGGCTTCTCGATCTTCTCCTATCTCGCCAAGAAGCGCGCCGGCCTCGGCGACCGCAAGTCGCCGCTCCTCATCGGCGGCGAGGAGGCGGGCGGCAATATCGCAGCCGGCGTGGCGCTGAAGGCGCGCGACCACTTCGCCGACGAACTCGACGGCCAGGTGCTGCTCTCGCCGCTGCTCGATCCCTTCATGGCCAGCCGCTCCTTCCGCGAGGCCGACGCCATCGGCATGCGCCAGCGCTGGGCGGATGGCTGGAGCCACTATCTCAGCGGCGGCGTGTGCCACCCCTATGCCGCGCCCTGCCTGTGTTCGCGTCTTTCCGATCTTGCCCCGGCGCTCGTGCTGACGGCGGCGGACGATCCGCTGCACGACGAGGCGCTGGGTTATGCCGATCGCCTCGCCCAGGCCGGCGTCAAGGTTCAGCAGCATGTCCTTCCCGCAGGAACAGGCTGGCCGACGATCTACAGCGGGACATCCAATGGAACCGGGCCATGGGCCGGCAGCCTAGCCAGCCAGTTTTCCGGTTTTGTTCAAAATATTAGCATTCACTGATTTTATGGAACCCAAAGCATAGCGTGGCCTGAGGCCACAAGGAGAAAACAATGCTATCGAAGCGCAAACGCTGGGCCCTCACGGGCACCGGCCTGGGATTGGCTGCGTCCGTTTTCGGCGCCGCCCTCATGGTTCAGGTCCCGAGCAAACCCGCCAAGGCCGAAGCTGCGGCGACGGCCGAAGTGCCCGCCGTGCCGGTCACCGTCGCGGTGGTCGAAAACAGGCATGTCGTGACCTGGCAGGAGTTTTCCGGCCGCCTGGAAGCCATCGACCGCGTGCAGATCCGCTCGCGCGTCGCCGGCGCCATCCAGTCCGTCGATTTTCGCGAGGGCGCGCTGGTGAAGGCCGGCGACCTGCTCTTCACGATCGATCCGCAACCCTTCCAGACCGCGGTGACCCAGGCCGAGGGGCAATATGCCTCGGCCGAGGCCCGCGTCAAACTTGCCAAGACGCAGCTCGAGCGCGGCGAGCGCCTCGCCCAGAGCGACAGCGTCTCGCAGAGCGAGATCGACCAGCGCCAGAACGCGCTGTCGGAAGCTGAGGCAAGCCTCAAGACGGCGCAGGCGACGCTCGATGCCGCCAAGCTGGAACTCAGCTATACCGAGGTCCGTGCGCCGGTTTCCGGCCGTGTCGGCAAGGTGGAGATCACCACCGGCAATCTCGTGGCCGGCGGCTCGGCCTCCCCGGCGCTGACGACGCTGGTCTCCGTCGATCCGATCTATGCCGGCTTCAATGTCAGCGAAGAAACGGTCGCCGCAGCGCTTGCGGCGCTCCCCGCCTCCGAAGGCGCGCTTCAGCCGATCGAGCAGATCCCGGTCGAAGTCGGCACGCTTGCCGACGAGGGCACGCCGATCCACGGCAAGCTCCAGCTCATCGGCAACGAGGTGGATGCCGCCAGCGGCACCATCACGGTGCGCGCCGTCTTCGACAATCCCGGCGGCAGGCTGATCCCCGGCCAGTTCGTGCGCATCCGCATGGGCGAGCCGAAGCCCGAGAGCAAGATCCTCGTCAGCGAGAAGGCCGTGGGCACCGACCAGGACAAGAAGTTCGTCTTCGTCGTCGACAAGGACAACAAGGTCACCTACCGGCCGATCGTGCTCGGCAGCCTTTCGGGCGGCGAGCGCATCGTCGAAAGCGGGCTCGCCAATGGCGACAAGGTCGTCGTCAACGGCCTGCAGCGCGTGCGCCCCGGCGTCGTGGTCGATCCGCAGGAGCAGGAAAGCGTCGCCTCCGTGAAGTAACGGCGGCCGGCCGGGCGCCAAGCGCGCCCTGCCCCGTAACCCAAGCAAATCAATGTCCGCCGGCGGAGCCTTGCCCGCCGGACAGGACCGTTCGTCCGAATTTCATCCTGGAGAGGGTGCTGCAATGAACATCTCCCGTTTCTTCATCGATCGCCCGGTCTTTGCCGGTGTGCTGTCGATCCTCATCGTGGTCGCCGGCCTGATCGGCATGCGATCGCTGCCGATTTCCGAATATCCCGAAGTCGTGCCGCCCTCCATCGTGGTGCGCGCCGTCTATCCGGGCGCCAATCCCGTCGTCATTTCCGAGACCGTCGCGACCCCGCTCGAAGAGCAGATCAACGGCGTCGAGGACATGCTCTACATGAACAGCCAGGCGACGTCGGACGGCGTGCTGACGCTGACCGTCACCTTCAAGCTCGGCACGGACCCGGACAAGGCCCAGCAGCTCGTGCAGAACCGCGTGTCGCAGGCCGAGCCGCGCCTGCCGGCGGAAGTGCGCGCGCTCGGCGTCACCACCGTCAAGAGTTCGCCCGACTTCATCATGGTGGTCAACCTCGTCTCGACGACGGACCGCTATGACGTGACCTATCTGCGCAACTACGCCACGCTCAACATCAAGGACCGGCTTGCCCGCATCGAGGGTGCCGGCCAGGTGCAGGTCTTCGGCGCCGGCGATTATGCAATGCGCGTGTGGATCGATCCGCAGAAGGCGGCCGAACATGCGCTGGCCGCCAGCGATATCAGCAACGCGATCCGCGAACAGAACGTGCAGGCCGCCGCCGGCATCATTGGCGCCTCTCCGACGCCGAACGAGGTGAACCTCCAGCTCAACGTCAATGCCCAGGGCCGTCTGCGCACGCCGGAAGAGTTCGGCAACATCATCGTCAAGACGGGCGCGTCCGGCGAAATCACCCGCCTGCGGGACGTTGCCCGTGTCGAACTGGGCGCGGCCGACTACACGCTGCGCTCGCTGCTCGACGGCCAGCCCGCCGTCGCCATCGCGGTGCTCCAGGCGCCGGGCTCGAACGCCATCGAGATCGCCGACAATGTGCGCGCCACCATGGACCAGCTCCAGCTCGCCATGCCCGACGGCGTGAAATACGAGATCGTCTACGACACGACGGAATTCGTGCGCGCCTCCATCGACAAGGTGGTCGATACCTTGCTCGAAGCCATCGCGCTCGTCGTGCTCGTCGTCATCGTCTTCCTCCAGACCTGGCGCGCCTCGATCATTCCGCTGCTCGCCGTGCCCGTCTCGATCATCGGCACCTTCGCCGTGATGTATGCCTTCGGCTTCTCGGTGAACGCGTTGACGCTGTTCGGCCTGGTGCTGGCGATCGGCA
>CBFGOD010000357.1:0-4910 GCA_965650295.1 uncultured Shinella sp.
AGGCGCTGATGGACGAGGAAATCCAGACCATCACGCGCGACAAGATGAAGCCCTACCAGTCGCTTTCCACCATGGGCGACGCTTTCCCGGCCATCGGCATCATCGCCGCCGTTCTCGGGGTTATCAAGGCGATGGGCAAGATCAACGAATCGCCTGAAGTTCTCGGCGGCCTCATCGGCTCGGCGCTCGTCGGCACCATGCTCGGCATCTTCCTGTCCTATTCGATCGTCACGCCGATCGCGACCAACATCAAGGTCGTGCGCGAGAAGCAGAACCGTCTCTACATCATCGTCAAGCAGACACTGCTCGCCTACATGAACGGTTCCGTGCCGCAGGTGGCGCTGGAATACGGCCGCAAGACCATCTCTTCCTACGAGCGCCCGTCGATCGACGCAGTCGAGCAGGAAATGATGAACCCCGGCGGCGGCGGCGACACGAAGGCGGCCTAAGCAATGAGTGGAGCGACCGTGACCGCAGCCCCGTCCCTCGACCCGATCGTGCTGGCACGCCTCACCGGCAAGCTTGGCGATACGGCGACCATTTCGAAGATCTGCGCCACCCTGGGCGACGTCTTCGCCGAATTCCTTCCGGACATGCTGGAAAGCGAACTCGGCTTCGAGGTCGCGGTCTCCTATGCCGGTTTCGAGACGGGCAAATACGGCCCGCTCGTCGAAGGCCTCGGCGGCGCCATGGCGATGTGCGACGCGTCGCTGCGCGACTGGTGCGATCGCTTCACGCTGATCTGCGACAGCCCGATGATCATCACGCTCGTCGAGAACATGCTCGGCGCCGTCAGCGACAGCATCGAGGACCCCGAAGCGCGCCCGCTCTCCAAGATCGAGCTTGATCTCGCCGCGATGATGTTCGACCGCATCTCCAGCGTGCTGAAGACCGCCGTTTCCGGCGCGAACGGCTTCGAGCCGTTCCTCAGCCATGCGCACAATGCCGAAACGCGCAAGGCGATCGAAGACGGCTCGGAAAACGAGCACGTCGCGATGGTCAACATGGCCGTCGGCATCGGTCCGGTTCTTTCGACCTTCCACGTCGTTATTCCGCAGAGCGTTCTCCTGAAATCGACGATCTCCGCACCGAAGGCCGCCAATGCGCCGAAGACCCGCGTCGAATGGAGCGAGCGACTGGGCGAGCAGGTTCGCCGCTCGAAGGTGACGCTCGAGGCCCGCATCCGGCTCGAAGCCCAGACGCTCGACACGATCAGCCGCCTGCAGGCCGGCGACATCATCCCGTTCAACGAATCAGGTGATGTGCGCGTCGAGGTCAACGCCAACGGCCGCAACCTCTATGTCTGCGAATTCGGCCGGTCTGGCGCGCGCTACACGGTCAGGGTCAAGGATACGTACGGATCGGAGGACGAGCTCCTCCAGCACATCATTGGATAATTCAGGTATGAAGCCTGCGGGGCGGCGAGCCTCAGGCAAGTTTCGAATGGAATAGTGGTCTTATGGCACCGAAGAAAACACCCATCGCTGACGATCTCATGTCCTCCATCAATGCAGGCGACCAGGAACTGGAGCAGGCGATCGACGACCTGCGCGGCGTTCTTCAGAAGGATGCCACCGGCTCGCTCGGCACCGATCTGGCCGCCACGGATGATCCGCTCGCTGCCTTCGGCGGCGATTTCGGCAGCTCCGACTTCGGCGGCACGGCGGCAACCTCCGATTTCGGTGGCGGCGCAAGCTTCGGCGGTTCGGACTTCGGCGGCAACGACTTCGGCGGCGGCAATGATTTCTCCGCCGATCTCGGCGAAGCGCCCCGCCCGGGCAGCGCGATGGAGTCCAACATGGACCTCATCATGGACATCCCGATCGATCTGCAGATCGTGCTCGGCTCGTCCCAGATGCAGGTTTCCAGCCTGATGAACCTCAGCGAAGGCGCAACGATCGCGCTCGATCGCCGCATCGGCGAACCCGTCGAGGTCATGGTCAACGGCCGCATCATCGGCCGCGGCGAAATTACGGTTCTTGAAAACGACGACACCCGCTTCGGGGTGAAGCTCATTGAAGTGAAGAGTACACGCAAGGTCTGACACCCGGTTAGGGTTCAGGGGGATAATCCATGATGGATTTCGAAAATTTCGGGACGTCCACGGCGCTTGGTTCGCCGCTATCGCCGGTCGAGAAGGCAGCAGCCGTTCTTCTCGCCATGGGCAAGGGCGTGGCCGGCAAGCTGCTGAAATATTTTACACAGAGCGAGCTTCAGGCGATCATCGCCGCCGCGCAGAACCTGCGCGCCATCCCGCCGCATGAGCTGATCGACCTCGTCAACGAGTTCGAGGACCTCTTCACCGAGGGCGCGGGCCTGATGGACAACGCCAAGATGATGGAAGGCATCCTCGAAGAGGGCCTGACGCCGGACGAAGTGGACGGCCTGCTCGGTCGCCGCGCCGCCTTCCAGGCCTTCGAATCGACGATCTGGGACCGTCTGCAGGACGCCGACCCGGTTTTCGTCTCGAAGTTCCTGCTCAACGAACACCCGCAGACCATCGCCTATATCCTCTCCATGATGCCTTCGGCCTTCGGCGCCAAGGTGCTGGTGGAAATTCCCGAGGCCCAGCGCGCCGACATCATCAACCGAACCGTCAACCTCAAGGACGCGAGCCCCAAGGCGACCGCGATCGTCGAGGCACGGATCATCGAGATGATCAATGCTCTGGACTCCGAGCGCAATTCGGTCGGCTCGAACAAGGTCGCCGACCTCATGAACGAACTCGAGAAGTCGCAGGTCGACGAGATGCTGGCCTCGCTCGAAACGGTTTCGACCGAATCGGTCAAGAAGGTCCGTCCGAAGATCTTCCTCTTCGAAGACGTGCTCTACATGCCGCAGAAGAGCCGCGTGTCGCTGTTCAACGACGTCTCCGGCGATATCATCACGGCCGCCCTGCGCGGTGCGACGATGGAACTGCGCGAATCGATCCTCTCCTCGATCGGCGCGCGCCAGCGCCGCATGATCGAATCGGATCTCGCAGCCGGCGATGCCGGCAACCCGCGCGAAGTGGCGATTGCCCGCCGCTCGATCACCCAGGAAGCCATTCGCCTGGCCGCGGCAGGACAAATCCAGTTGAAGGAGAAGGAACAGGAAGCCGAAGCGGCCTGATCCGCCTTGACACGACATCGCCGCAAGCGGAGCGTATCCAGCGGCCCGACTCTCCAGAAGGGGGTGTCGGGCCGTTTGCTTTTGGTGGCTCGCAGCAGCCATGGGGTACGCCATGTCGGACGAAGACAAAGACAGTAAAACAGAGCTCCCGACAGAGAAGAAGATTCGTGACGCGATGGAAAAGGGCAACACGCCCTTTTCACGCGAGATCACCATCTTCGCCTCGACGCTGGCGATCTATCTCTTCCTCGTCTTCTTTCTGCCCGACGGCGTATCGCGCATGAACGAGACGCTGCGCGACTTCTTCGAGCAGCCCGAAGCCTGGAACCTCAAGTCCGGTACCGACGTCATCGCGATCTTCCGCCATCTCGGCTGGGAGGCCGGTGCGCTGCTTCTGCCGATCCTCGCCATGATGATGATCTTCGGCGTCGCCTCCTCCGTCTTCCAGAATATGCCGAGCCCGGTTCTGGAACGCATACGCCCGCAGATGTCGCGCCTCAGCCCGATCGCGGGCCTCGGCCGCATGTTCGGCAAGCAAGGCATGGTCGAATTCGGCAAGTCGCTGATCAAGATCATGCTCGTCTCGCTGATCGTCGGCATCGCGATGCGCGGCAACTATTTCGCCTCGCTCGACACCATGTTCTCCGAACCGGCAACGCTCATCTATCTGATGACGTCTGATATCAACAAAGTCCTGCTCATCATCCTCTTCGCCACCGCGATCATCGCCGGCATCGACTTTGCCTGGACGCGTTACCACTGGTTCTCCGAACTGATGATGACGAAGCAGGAGGTGAAGGAGGAAATGAAGCAGTCGCAGGGCGACCCGATCGTCAAGGCCCGCATGCGCTCGATCCAGCGCGACCGCGCGCGCCGCCGCATGATCACCGCCGTGCCGCGCGCCACGCTCGTCATCGCCAACCCGACTCACTTTGCCGTCGCCCTGCGTTATGTTCGTGAAGAAGGCGATGCACCCGTCGTCGTCGCAAAGGGTCAGGACCTTGTCGCTCTGAAGATCCGCGAGATCGCCGAAGAGAACGGAATTCCCGTTTTCGAAGATCCGCCGCTCGCACGCTCAATGTTTGCGCAAGTCTCGGTGGATAGTGTCATTCCACCGGTGTTCTACAAAGCCGTGGCAGAGCTGATTCACCGGGTTTATGCAGCTTCGCCCCAGACCAGACGGGTAAACTAGATCCGATGAGAAAATGCACCTACTCCGCCGAGCGCGAGAAGATTGTTGCAGAAGCAATCTGCCCGGTCGCCACTGAGCTCAGACTGCTCGATGCCGCCGATCTCGTCTCGCTGTTGCGTTTCGAGTGCTACGGGAACCTGGCCGACCTCGTCTCTTCGGCCGCGGAGCTGTATTTCCTCCCCGGCACGATCAATTTCGGCGCCGGCGGCGATTATCGCCTCGACTGGGATACGGAGCCGGAGGTGACGCTGGACATGGAAATCCGCCCGCAGGGCGTGACGGTCTATGCCAAGCTGCTCTTGCAGAAGGACACGGCCGGCGTGGAGGTCACCCATGTCGCCTTCAACGATCCGTCGCCGGATCCGGACGACAACACCGCTTTCCTGCGCAAGAGCCTTGCCGAATCCCGTTATGTGAAATCAGATCCCGCGGCATCGCAGCACGCCCATTGAGGGCTGCGGGCGGGCGCTAAAGAAACGGCCATGCCTGCATGGCCGTTTTGTTTTGTCAGGTGATGTAACCGAGGCGGATGGCCTTGGCGATGGCCTGGATGCGGTTGACGGCGTCGAGCTTGGTCGTCGCCGTGCCGAGATAGGCGTTCACCGTG
>CBFGOD010000358.1:0-4886 GCA_965650295.1 uncultured Shinella sp.
TGATCGTGATCATGGTGGTGGTGATCATGATCGTGGCCATGGTGATGATGGTCGTGGCCGCAATCCGGGCCGCAGACATGGTCTTCGTGATCGTGGTCGAGGAAATGCGGATCGTTTTCCAGCGCCCGTTCCAGGTTGAACGCGCCCTGATCGAGCACCTTGGTGAGGTCGATTTCCGAGCGGGTCGTGCGGTGGATGCGGGCGGACGGGTTGATGGCGCGCACCGTCGCTTCGATCTTCGCCAGTTCGTCGGCGCCGACGAGGTCGGTCTTGTTGATCAGCACGACATCGGCGAAGGCGATCTGGTCCTCGGCCTCGCGGCTGTCCTTCAGGCGCAGCGGCAGGTGCTTTGCATCGACCAGCGCCACGACGGCGTCGAGCTCGGTCTTCTGGCGCACGTCATCGTCCATGAAGAAGGTCTGGGCGACCGGCACCGGATCGGCAAGGCCCGTCGTTTCGACGATGATGGCATCGAAACGGCCGGGGCGGCGCATCAGGCCTTCCACGACGCGGATCAGGTCGCCGCGCACGGTGCAGCAGATGCAGCCGTTGTTCATCTCGTAGATTTCTTCGTCCGACTCGACGATCAGGTCGTTGTCGATGCCGATCTCGCCGAACTCGTTGACGATGACGGCATATTTCTTGCCGTGGTTGCCGGTGAGGATGCGGTTCAGGAGCGTCGTCTTGCCGGCGCCGAGATAGCCGGTGAGCACGGTGACGGGAATGGGCTTTGCGGGAGCTGTTTCGGTCATGGGAACCTCGAACAAGGACGGGGACGCGTCAAGCGTCCGGTTGGGTCTGATATAGGAGATCGGATGGGCCGGCGCAAATGCCGGATGCGGCTATAAAAGCGTCTTTGCGTCGAAGGCCGCGACATCTTCCAGCAGCCCGACGAGGCCGCGCAGCGCGTGCGCAATCAGCTGCTCGCCCTTTTCGGCAGTGGCGGCACTCGCGTCACCTGCCACACCCTTCGGATTGAGGTCGGACATTTTCCAGCCGAAGGCGTGCGGGCCATAGGCGCGTAGATGCGCGAAGCGGGCGGCGAACTCCGCCTGGCGCGAGCCGAAGCGTTCGGCCTTGGCCATATCCACCCGATCCGGATGAAGGGCGAGCATGACGGAGGTCTCGATATCGCCCCCATGGATGTCGATCGCCTTGTCCTCCGGGGAGATCCAGCCCTCGGGCTGGCCGAAGCGGGTCCAGGCCGTGGCGACGACGAGCATGCCGAACTGCACGCGCGCTTCCGTCGCAACGATGGTCATCAGGGGCGAATTGCCGCCATGCGCATTGAGCAGCACCAGCTTGCGGATGCCGAAGCGGTTGAAATCCTCGGCGATGCGCAGCCAGCGCTCGATCGCCTCGCCATAGGGGAGGGAACGCGTGCCGGGCACGTCGAGATGTTCGGGCGAGTAACCGACGGGCTCGACGGGCAGGAAGGTGACGGGCAAATGTTCCGGCAGCACGGCGGCCAGCCGTTCCGCGATGCCTTCGGCGATCAGCGTGTCGGTTTCGAGCGGCAGATGCGGGCCGTGACCCTCATGGGCGCCGAGCGGCAACACGGCGATCCAGTCCGCGCGGTCTGCCGGGGGCAGCATCGGGTCGTTTTCGGTCCACCGTCTCCTGGGACGTGCCCGGATATGCGCCATACCGATCCTCCCTTGCCGCCGGCCTTCTTCCTCTGTCATACAGAGCCGGGCTCGCGATGCAAGGTGTCGACGGGCGGTGCAGGAGGCGATGGATGGGCAAGAAGCACAAGGACGGCAAGGACAGTAAGGACGCCAAAAAGGGCAAGAAGAAGAAATCGCACGAGGATGTGTCCGGTGCGGGGCTTGCCGCTGCCGTCGTCAATGCTGCCCGGTCCATGCGCACCGTGCTCTCGCGCAATCTTCTCGCCACCGGCCTTTATGCCGGGCAGGACGGCGTGATCCTGACGCTTTCGGAAGAGGGCGGGTTGACGGCGGGCGCACTCGCCACCCGCCTCGGCGTCAAGGCGCCGACCATGACGCGCACCATCGGGCGGCTGGAGGCGCAGGGCTTCGTCGAGCGCCGGCCGGACGAGACGGATGGGCGCCTGACCATGGTGCATCTGACCGAAGCGGGCCGGTCCTCCGTCGATCGCATTTCCGAAGCCGGGCGGCTCAGCGAGCGGCAGGCGGCTGAAGGCCTGAGCGAAAAGGACGTGCGCCATCTCCTCAAGCTCTTGCGCGCCATGGATGAGAATCTGCATGTGTCTGCGCCCGAAGCGGCGGAGAATGGCGCAAAGCCTGTTGCCGACGACATTTAAACTGTTTAAATAAACTGTTTTAAAGGGTGCGTTGCTGCGGGAGGGTGCGTGGCACAGAAAATCAAGCTTTCCACCATCGCGGAGACGCTCGGCGTTTCCACCGCGACGGTATCGCTTGCGCTGAGAGACAGCCCGCTCGTCGCTGCCGCGACGCGCGACCGGATCAAGGAGCAGGCGCGGGCGCTCGGCTATATTTACAACCGTCGCGCCGCCAGCCTGCGCACCTCCCGCTCTGGCATCATCGGTGTCGTCGTGCACGACATCATGAACCCGTTCTATGCGGAAATCCTGAAGTCGATCGAAAGCGAGCTCGATCGCGACCGGCAGACCTTCATCCTGTCCAATCACTACGATTCCGTCGAAAAGCAGCGCAATTTCATCGAGACGCTTTTGCAGCTCGGCGGCGACGGCGTCATCATGTCGCCGGCGATCGGCACGCCGCCGGAGGATATCCAGCTTGCCGAGGACAATGGCATGCCGGCGATCCTGATCGCTCGCTCCATCGATGGACTCGACGTGCCGATCTTCCGCGGCGACGACAGCTACGGCATTTCGCTGGCGACAAACCACCTGATCGGGCTTGGCCACCGCACCATCGCCATGGTGGGCGGCACGGACCAGACCTCGACCGGCCGCGATCGCTACCAGGGCTATGTCAATGCGCTGCGCAAGGCCAATATCGAGGTCGATCCGAGCCTGCGTATTCCCGGCCCGCGCACCAAGCAGGGCGGCTTCGAGGCGGCGGTGCATTTCCTCTCCTTGCCGCAGAAGCCGACGGCGGCCGTCTGCTGGAACGACCTCGTCGCTATCGGCCTGATGAATGGTATTGCGCGCGCCGGCCTCGTGCCCGGCCGCGATGTCTCCGTCACCGGCTATGACGACCTGGAGGAGGCGGCGATCGCGACGCCGGCCCTCACCACCGTGTGGAATGGCCAGTCGGAAGTCGGCCGCAATGCCGCCCGCGCGCTGCTCGACAAGCTCAAGGGCAGCCACGAGCCCGACGGCATCCATCTCATCAAGCCGGAAATGCGCATCCGGCAATCCACCGGACCGCTGAAGCCGCATCCCGAAGGCTGAGGTCACTAGAGCAGACGAGGTTTCCCATGTCGTCCAAGACACGTATTCTCGTGCCCGGAAGTATCCGTGAACGGGTGCTGGAGCGGCTGAAGGATCGGTTCGATATCGTGCGGATCGAGCGGGCCGATCCCGCACTGCTTGCCCGCTCGGAGGCTGCGGCTATTTCCGGCGTCGCCGTGTCGGGCGGTTTCAATGCGGCTTTGATCGAGCATCTGCCGGCCCTGGAGATCATCGCGAGTTTCGGTGTCGGTTATGACGGCGTGGATGTCTCCGCCGCCGCTTCCCGCGGTATTGCCGTCACCAACACGCCGGATGTGCTGAACGACGAGGTGGCCGACACCACGATCGGGCTGCTGCTCAACACCCTGCGCCAGTTCCCGAAAGCCGAAACGTGGCTGCGCGAGGGGCGCTGGAAGCGTGAGGGCGCCTTTCCGCTGACGCCGCTCACCCTGCGCGGCCGCACGGTCGGCATCTACGGGCTCGGCCGCATCGGCCTTGCCATTGCCGAGCGTCTCAAGGGTTTCGGTGTCGGGATTGCCTATCATACGCGGCGCCCGCGGACGGATGTGCCCTATACCTACTATCCCTCGCTGATCGAGATGGCGCAGGCAGTGGACACGCTGATCGCCATCGTGCCGAAGACGGCCGAGACCCATCGCACCATCGACGCGGCGGTGCTGCGGGCGCTCGGGCCGAACGGTGTGCTGGTCAATGTCGGACGCGGCTGGACCGTCGATGAGGAGGCGCTTGCGCAGGCGCTCGAGAACGGCGTCATCGCCGCGGCAGGCCTCGATGTCTTCTATGACGAACCCCATGTGCCGGAGGCGCTGCTGGCCTTGCCGAATGTCACGCTTCTGCCGCATGTCGCCTCGGCCTCCGTTGCGACACGCGATGCGATGGCCGATCTGGTCGCCGACAATCTGCATGCCTGGTTCGACACGGGGGCAGCGCTGACGCCGGTGCCGGAAACGCCCTTTACGCGAAAAACCGGGGCAGAGATGGAAAGCCTTCGTTAACCCTTCGGCAAGTTTGGCGGCGCATCATCCTTCCGACGAGTCGTTGCGAAGGAGAATGCCATGAAGACACTGATGATGGTCGCCGCAGTCGGTGTGGCCTCGTTCGGTCTCTGGAGCGTGGCCAATCACCGGACGCCCGGTGTCGATCCGGTCGTCTCGAATTCGATCCCTGCCAGCGCGACCGATCACGCCTATACGATCTCCAATGTCACGGCGAACACCGCATGCCTTGCCGAACGCGGCACACGCATTTCAAGCCGCAGCGAACGCTTCACCGCCGGTGCGGATTGCGATGCGGTCTGGCCGGGTCTCTCGGCGGCGCGGACCTGGATCAACAATGGCGACGGCACGGTGGTCGTCGCCGATGCGCGCGGCGAGCCGATCCTGACCGTCGACGACGGCGACGGCGCCTATGAGACGGTGCAACCCGCCGACGCCCTGGTCACGATGATTTACGCCGATTGACCGTTTATTCCGCGGCGGTCTGGTGCAATTGGCCCTGCTTGGCG
>CBFGOD010000359.1:0-4883 GCA_965650295.1 uncultured Shinella sp.
TGATCCCCTATATCCAGATCACCAATCTCTCGGATGCGCTGGAGGAACTGCACAAGCTGGGCTTCCTGACCATCGGCCTTGATTCGGAAGGTCCCGCACCGCTCGAAGGCACGGTTTCGGGCCAGCGCATCGCGCTCGTCATGGTCTCCGAGGGCAAGGGCTTGCGCCAGAAGACGCGCGCCACCTGCAAGGCGCTCGCCCGTCTCGACATGCCGGGTGCCATCAAGTCGCTGAATGTGTCGAACGCCGCAGCAATCGCGCTCTACGCCACGCAGCGCCATCTCCTCGGCTGAACGTCCATCGAACGAAAACACGAAGGCCCGCCGGTATATGCCGGCGGGCCTTCGTATTTTATAAATCCGATCTCGCTTAGGAGGCGCGCTTCAGAGCATTGCGGTCGCCGATCGTGCGCTCGGCTTCGGAAATCGCCTGGACCTTCGAATCGGCCGAGAGATTGAGGCCTTCGGCACGGACGATCTCGATATCGGTGACACCGAGGAAGCCCAGCACGGCGCGCAGATAGCTTTCCTGATGATCCATCACGGCCGCCGGGCCGGCGCTGTAGTGGCCGCCGCGCGTGGAGACGATGATGATCTTCTTACCCTTGGCCAGGCCTTCCGGGCCTTCCGCCGTATAGCGGAACGTCTTGCCGGCAACGGCGACGCGGTCGATCCAGGCCTTGAGCTGGCTCGGCAGGGAGAAATTGTACATGGGCACGCCGAGGATGACCGTATCGGCGGCGAGGAACTCGTCGAGCACGACCTTGCTTTCGGCGACATCGGCGGCGATCTGCGTGTCGACCTGGTCAGGCTCGGCATTGGCGGCCATCAGGTGCGCACCGGAAAGATGCGGCAGCGGGTTGGCGACGAGGTCGCGATAGGTGACGGTCGCGCCGGACTGTTCGGCCTTGATCTGGGCGGCAACGGCTGCGGTCAGGCGGCGGGATACGGAATGATCTCCGAGAATGCCGGAGTCGATGTGAAGAACGTTCATGGGTCAGCACCTCTGTTCGGTTTGGGTGCAAAACATATGATCCGAAAACAATCGCACGATTAGACGGCAAAAATCCAATTGACTGTTTCACGAGGGAAACAATAATCAGGCCATGACCGGAGACACCACATGCAGGACCTGAACGACCTCGCCCTTTACGCCGCCGTCGTGCGGCACAAAGGCTTTACCGCGGCGGCGAATGCGCTCTCCGTGCCCAAGTCGAAGATCAGCAAGCGGGTCGCGGCCCTCGAGGAGCAGCTCGGCGTGCGCCTTATCGAGCGCTCCACGCGAAAACTCGCCATCACCGATATCGGCCAGTCCTTCTATGAGCGCTGCGAGGCGGTGCTGTCGGGCGTCGAGGCGGCGGAGGCCGTCGTCGCCGTCGCCAAGGCGGAGCCGGCCGGAACCGTGCGGCTCTCCATGCCGCCGGGTTTTGCGCCCATGATGGCCGATGTGCTGCCAGGCTTCCTGAAACGCTATCCACTGGTGCGTCTCTCGATTCTTACCACCGGGCGGCCTGTCGATCTCATCGAGGAGCGCATCGACGTCGCGCTGCGTGTGCGCGACAGCTACGATACCGACCAGTCGCTGATCGTGCGCCGCTTCGGCGCGACGCGACGTTATCTCGCGGCAAGCCCCCGCTTTCTCGAGCGCTACGGCCCCGTCGATCTCGACACGATCGGCCGCATTCCGACACTCTCCATGCAGGAAAACAATCCGCGCGCCATCTGGACGCTTCTGCATTCGAGCGGAGAAATCCATGATGTCTCGCACTCGCCGGTCCTTACCTGCTCGGATTTCAGTGTGCTGGAACGCGCGACGATCGAGGGTATAGGCCTCGGTCTGCTTCCCGATATCATCGTCGAACGCGGCTTCCGCAACGGCCTGCTGACGCCGGTGCTGCCGGATTGGTCCTCGACGGAGGCGACGGTGCATGCCGTCTTCACCTCCCGCCACGGCATGCTGCCGGCGGTGCGCGCGCTGATCGACCACCTCGCCGAAAACCTGCCCCGCTCCATGCACCGCTGCCAGGAAATCGTGCCCAAACCGGCCGATGACAGCAACTGGTCGATCTGATCTGCCCTTTTCGCTTTACTCCGGCGGAGAATATGCTAACTCCCTCGCATTGTGTGCCCTTATAGCTCAGTTGGTAGAGCACCTGATTTGTAATCAGGGGGTCCCGGGTTCGAGTCCTGGTGGGGGCACCACTATTTCCCGCTTTCGCGACAAAATGAACGATCGGCCGGGCCGATTTTCGCGTGGAGCGTTGCTGAGAGGATTCGACGGTGGCTGCAGAGAACGAACCGGTATCCAAAGTTAAGGTCGAGAAACGCTCGGATGGGAAATTCTTCGTCGCCCTAACGTTCCGGGGCGTGACCAATCCCTTGATCGGCCCGTTTCTGAACCCCTTCGAGGCCGCGGCAGCCGGCGAAGCGGCGCTGAAAGCGCTCGAAGCGCGTGTTGCCTCCCGCAAGGGCTGATTCCCGTAGCGGCACCTGCACCGTCACAATCACACATCACTGTCATATTTTTCAGATGCGCATGCCGTAAAGGCATGCGACAAAGGCCGGCCCCGTGCACCGCGCGGGGCTTGAAGCTTTGCATTGAGGATGCGGATCGGCGGCATGGCGCGTGAGTTGAACACCCTTTCCTTCGTCGCCTCGCAGGCGCCCGAAGCGCAGGATGCGCGCAACGAGCTGATCGCCATCTATGGCAATGCCGATCCGGAAGAGGCCGACGTGATCGTCGCGCTCGGCGGCGACGGTTTCATGCTGCAGACGCTGCACACGACCATGAACACCGGCAAGCGGGTCTACGGTATGAACCGCGGCTCGATCGGCTTCCTGATGAACCGCTACGATTCGAGCAATCTGCTGGAGCGCATCGCAGGCGCCGTCGAAAATGCCTTCCGGCCGCTGGAAATGGTGACGAGCGATGCGAGCGGCCAGGAGCGCCGGGCGCTGGCCATCAACGAGGTCTATCTCTTCCGCCAGTCCTACCAGGCAGCGAAGCTGCGTGTCAGCGTCGATGGCCGCGTGCGGCTGGAAGAGTTGATCTGCGATGGCCTGCTGCTGGCGACCCCTGCCGGTTCCACTGCGTACAATCTCTCCGCCCACGGCCCCATCCTGCCGCTGGAAGCGCCGCTGCTCGCCCTGACGCCGGTCAGCCCCTTCCGACCCCGACGCTGGCGCGGGGCGCTGCTGCCGAACAAGGTGACCGTCAAGATCGACGTGCTGGAAGCGGACAAGCGCCCGGTCAATGCGGTGGCCGACAATACCGAGGTCAAGTCGGTCACGTCGGTGCAGATCGCCGAATCGGCGGGCCTGTCGGCGCATATTCTCTCGGATCCCGATCATTCCTGGTCCGACCGGATTCTTGCCGAACAGTTCGATTACTGACACCCTCTGCTTTTCAGGGACAGGAGCAGACCATGAAACGCGCCCTCACCGCCGCTCTCGCCATTCTCCTGCTTGCCGGCGCACCGGTTTTCGCGGAGGAGGAATCGCCGGTCTCCGAAGCGATCACCTTCGTCGTGAGTACGGGGTTCTGGGAAGAGCCTGCGGAAGCGGATGGTGATGCGGCCGCCGCTACGTCTGAAAACACGACGGCCGAAAAGCCCGCACCGCGCCGGGGCTATTACAAGCTGATCGCCGTGCGCCAGAAGGACGGCACGGCGCAGATCCACCTCCAACAGATCCAGGCGACCGCCGAGGGGCCGAAGATCGTTTCCTCGACGGTGCTGGATGAGTTTTCGGTGCTGAAGCCATATGTCACGGATATCCGGCCGGAGAATTCTTCCGGCGTCACCACCCAGCCCGGCCTTTTCGCCACGGTCCATCTGAAGACGGATCCCAAGGCGACCGAGCCGGAAAGCTGGACGGTGCTGATCGACGATCTCGGCGAGATCAAGGTCGAGCGCGCGACCAATTAAGCTGCGCAGAGACGAAAACGGGCGCCGAAGCGCCCGTTTTGCATTCTGTCCGCCGATATTAGTTGAGGTCGTCCACGACAGCGTCCGCACCACCGTTGACACGATGGGCAAGCGCCGCCTCCATGAACTCGTTGAGCTCACCATCGAGAACATCCGACGGCGCCGTACTTTCGACGCCCGTGCGCAGGTCCTTGACCAGCTGGTAGGGTTGAAGAACGTAAGAGCGGATCTGGTGGCCCCAGCCGATATCGGACTTGGAGGCCGCTTCGGCATTAGCCGCTTCTTCGCGCTTCTTCAGTTCGGCTTCGTAGAGACGGGCACGCAGCATGTCCCACGCCTTGGCGCGGTTCTTGTGCTGCGAACGCTCCTGCTGGCAGGCAACGACGATGCCCGACGGCATATGCGTGATACGCACCGCCGAGTCGGTCGTGTTGACGTGCTGGCCGCCGGCGCCCGACGAACGGTAGGTGTCGATACGGCAGTCGCTCTCGTTGATATCGATGGTGATCGAATCGTCGATGACAGGATAGACCCAGATCGACGAGAACGAGGTGTGACGGCGCGCATTGCTGTCATAGGGCGAGATGCGCACCAGGCGGTGCACGCCCGATTCGGTCTTCAGCCAGCCATAGGCATTGTGGCCCTTGACGAGCAGCGTCGCGGACTTGATGCCGGCTTCTTCGCCGTCATGGATTTCCAAGAGCTCCACCTTGTAGCCCGAGCGCTCCGCCCAGCGGGTGTACATGCGCAGAAGCATGTTCGCCCAGTCCTGGCTTTCCGTGCCGCCGGCGCCGGAATGCACTTCGAGATAGGTGTCGTTGGTATCCGCCTCGCCCGAGAGCATGGCCTCGACCTGCTTGCGCGATGCTTCTGTCCGAACCGCCTTCAGGGCGTCTTCGGCATCCTTGACGATGTCGGCATCGCCTTCTTCCTCACCGAGTTCGATGAGTTCGATATT